>CALQJK010000007.1:0-17823 GCA_943330875.1 Chitinophaga pinensis | reverse complement strand
TTTTTGCAACGCGGGAAACATGTAAATCAAGTGGGATAATTAATTGTGAAGGTTTAATATTTTTCCAAATTCCAAAGTCCACTCCTTTTTTATCATTGCGAACCATCCACCTCAAATACATATTTAATTTCTTACAAGATGATTTTTTATTTGGGGACGCAATATGTTTTCTTGTCCTTTTAGGCACATCCGGCAAAGAGAAAAAATAATCATAGAAACCATTAAGTCCATTCTCTATATTTTCATCCTTCTTTTTCATCGATTGCACAAATGCCGTTTCTAATGTATCATGGCTTTTATAATGGTATTTTAAAAATTCGACAAAGTACAATAAATCTGTTGTGTTGAAGGTTCGATGTTTGAATGACAATAGTTGTTTTAAATCTTTTGAAGTATGGTGCAAGCAGTAGTCGTGAGGTGCATTGTGCATTAATTTCATCAATTCCTTCGACTTGTTGATTATGGTAGTTCGGTTACCCCATGCAAAAATGGAAGCAAAAAATCCTGCTATTTCTATGTCTTGTTTTTTGGAGAAGGAATGCGGAACACAAATTGGATCTGACTCAATAAAAAAAGGTTGATTATACATTTCAACCTTTTTATCTAAAAATATTTTTAACTCTTCCCGCATTAGTCAATCGCTTGTTTTAAATCCTCCACTAAATCAGCAGCGTCTTCTATCCCGATACTCAATCTAATCAAGCCATCTGTTAATCCGTTTTTAAGGCGCTCTTCTCTTGGTATACTGGCATGTGTCATACTTGCAGGATGATTGATTAAGGATTCTACCCCACCAAGACTTTCCGCTAAAGAAAATAGTTTTGTACTTGATAACACTTTTGTTGCAGCTTCTATGCTTTCATCTTTTAAAGTAAAACTCAACATACCGCCAAATCCGCGCATTTGTTTTTTGGCAATATCATAATTAGGATGATCTAAAAATCCACACCAGAATACTTTCTGCACTTTCGGATGACTGCGTAAATAATTCGCAACAATGATGCCGTTTTCACAATGTTGTTTCATTCTGACATGCAATGTTTTTATTCCACGCAGTACTAAAAAACAATCAAAGGGACCGGGAACGGCGCCACAACTTTTTTGTATAAAATATAACTGGTCTTTAAGCGATTGATCGTTCATGATTAAAGCGCCCTGAATGACATCACTATGACCACCTAAATATTTAGTGGAAGAATGCATTACAATATCCGCGCCTAAGTCTAATGGGTTTTGTAAATAGGGAGATGCAAAAGTGTTGTCGACACATAGTATTGTCCCGGCTTTTTTTGAAATTTTAGACACCGCTTCAATATCTGTGATATTCATCAATGGATTAGTAGGTGTTTCAATCCAAATCAATTTAGATTTTTCTGTTAGAACAGCCGTGATATTTTCAGGATTCGTTGTATCTACATATTTAAACTTGATGCCAAATTTTTCAAATACTTTGGTAAACAATCTGTAAGTACCGCCATACATATCACTAGCTGCAATTACTTCATCTCCTGGAGATAGTAATTTAATTACCGCATCCGTAGCTGCAACTCCGCTGCTGAAAGCCAGGCCAAATTTTCCATTTTCAATAATCGCCAAAGCTGATTCCAAGGCGGCTCTTGTAGGATTTTGCGAACGCGCATACTCATACCCTTTATGTTGACCAGGTGCCGATTGAACATAAGTGGAGGTTTGATATATTGGCGTCATGATTGCACCTGTAGAAGGATCCGGCTCCGCTCCTGCATGTATCAATCTTGTGGCAAGTTTCATTTTATCTAAAGAAGAATTACTCATGGTTTTTTTATTTGTTTCAAAGATAATGATATTAAATTTTTTGATTCCAATACTGATTGATTTAGACGTTGAACAGCTTAATCCTTTTTAATCATGCCCGCTACACACATATACCTCCAATCAAAATTATTGGCATCATGTGCATCAAGTGGCTGGTGTTTTTTTTCTAAAACTTGTGGTTTTAAAATATCGCGATCAACCAAACTGCGTTTTGCTTCAAAAAGATAGTCTTTCATCATGTTACTTTCCATCCATTTTTTTTGAGGAGGCTCATACCCTATTTTATCTTTCCGCCAAACAATCTCATCAGGCAAACGATTGTTCATCAATTGGCGTAAGATAGATTTTGTAAAACCGTTTTTAATTTTAAATGATGATGGAAGTGAAAATATAAAACTTACTAAATCTGCATTTAAAAAAGGCAATCTTACCTCACATCCGTTTGCCATGGCGTTTCGGTCACTATATCGAAGTAATTCTTCCAGCCCCATTTCCATTACATCAAAATATAAAATGTCATTTAATTTGGTAACAATAGGCTTGTGAATACCCTCCCATTCTCTACCTTGCATGGTCGACATCATTTTATGACTTAAATCCGGATGATGCAAAATTTGATTAAAGGCTCTTTTCTCTAATCCAATAGAAACATGCGGCGGAAGATATGTTGCAATAATGTTTTTTATTCCCCACTTTACTGGAATATTATTCTTTTGGAAATTTTTTCTTTCTTGTATAAATTCTTTAAACTGTCCTTTGTTTATTTTTTCCTGTAAAAACCAATGCAGATATTTATGATACCCGCCAAAGACTTCATCAGCACCTTGACCATCCAGCAAGACTTTCACATTTTGTTCGCTGGCTAATTTGAAAACGCGGTATTGGGCATAAATACTGGAAGAAGTAAAAGGTTCTTCTTGATGATAGAGGAGTTTATCAAAATCGGCAATCAAATCTATTTCATTGGGCGTGACGGTAAAATTCTCCAATTGAAAATGTTTCGCCATTTTATCAATATGAATTTTTTCATCTTTTTCAAACCCTGGAAATGTTGCAGAAAATGTTTCAAAAGAATCGGTGCTGTTTTTTTTAATGAAATGTAAAAGAGAAGAGCTGTCTAATCCGCCACTTAAACTTGTTCCAAATGGCACATCGCAACGCAATCTTCTGCTTACCGATACTGATAATAAATGATCCAATTTTTCTAGTGCTTCCGATTCGGAAATGTTTGCACAATAATTCTTATCAATATCCCAATATTTTTCAATCGTCAACTCATGCTTATGTAAGGTTAGAAAATGAGCTGGTGGCAGAGAGTATATTTTCTTATAAAAAGTTTGAGACTTATCAGATGCATTTTGCACAATTCCCAAGGAGAGATAATTGAGAACCATTTTGTCTTCAACAGATTTCTCGACACCCGCAGTCCAAATCGCTTTCATCTCACTTGCAAAAATAAATCTCGTTTTGTCTTTGTAATAGTAAAAAGGTTTTTCACCAAAACGGTCTCTCGCCGCAAAAAGACATTGATCTACTTCGTCCCAAATCGCAAAAGAAAACATGCCATCAAAATAATGAACACATCTTTCTTTATAATAATCGTATGCCGCTAAAATAACTTCTGTATCACTATTGCTTTTGAAATGATACCCAAATTTTTGTAGGTCATGTTTTAACTCCAGATAATTATAAATTTCTCCATTGTGAACAATGCTATACCGATCTCTGAAATGCATGGGTTGAACTGCTTCAAAAGAAAAATCTAAAATAGCTAATCGGCGATGAGCCAGCCCTGAAGTTTTTTTTGGATTAATCCACATGCCACCGCCATCGGGGCCTCTATGCTCAAGGGTATTTGACATCCGTTTTAACAGCGGGATGTTAATATCTGATTCGTAAGAAGAAATGATTCCGGCGATACCACACATCTTGTAAATATCCTATTAATGAATGCTTCCACCAAAAAAAAGAAGGAATCGTAAATACATTTAAGATTTGGTCAAGGAGATGGGGAAAACGACTTTAATATTATCCCACATAATAGACATATTGATATTCTTATTATTTTTTACAAAATAAATAGTGCAGGCTTCAACGGTATCCTGTAATAGTTGAACAGGGACATCTACTCTCACGACATCTTTTTGCTGATCATAAATAAATGCACCCCAAGTATCGATTTCTTTATTAAGAATCATCGTCCATTTATCTTCATAAGGAAGTGCATACAAAGTATATCGGCCCTTTTTTATCTTTGTTTTATTTATATAAACATCTTTAAAAAACTCTATTTCAGTGGATTCATTGGCTCCAACTCGCCAGACTTTTCCATACTCTAATAATTCTCCGAAAATTTTTCGGCCATTTTTACTTGGTCTGCTGTAAATGATTCTGGCAATCAAAGGTTCGGTGATATTTGATTGTACTTTCAACATAGGATAGTTATCCGGGTAATAAGACATGTCCATGGGAGATTTGTCCAATGCTGGAATTTTATCCTGTGCATGTAAAAAACCAAAATGAAGAACAACCATAATAAAACATAAACACAATGACTTCATAAAATAACTTTGTTAAGAAATATTAATAAATTTTAAATAAAAGTTGAGTACTTTTCCATTCCAGATTTTTACAAAAGTATCGATAAGTTTTTTTAAAAATGTAAATAATACATGTCAACACTCACCATTACAACTATCCAATCAAATTTATTTTGGGAAGACAAATCTTCCAATTTGGCGATGTTTGAAGACAAAATTAAATCGATTGAAAATAAAACGTCTATTGTTGTTCTGCCTGAAATGTTTAGTACCGGCTTTAGTATGGATACAGAAAATTTGGCTGAACCAATGGATGGCTATACCATAGGCTGGATGAAAAGAATCAGTAGAGAAAATAGCATCATTCTCACAGGAAGTATTATGATTAAAGAAAATAATCATTTTTACAACCGGTTAATCTGGATGATGCCCAATGAAACTTTCGGACATTACGACAAAAGACATTTGTTTGCTTATGGTGAAGAGGATAAACATTTTACTGCTGGGAAGAAAAGATTAATTGCTTCTGTAAATGGCTGGAAAATTAATCTTCAGGTTTGTTATGACTTGCGTTTCCCTGTTTGGGCAAGACAACAAAGTGAATTCCAAGATGATACTTTCACTCCAGAATATGATGTGTTGATTTATGTAGCGAATTGGCCCGAACGCCGGAACCATGCCTGGAAAACTTTACTCTGTGCAAGGGCAATTGAAAACCAATGTTTTGTTGTTGGCGTAAATAGAGTTGGCAAGGATGGGAAAAACATCAACCACAGCGGAGACAGTATTATCATCAATCCTCTAGGTGAAGTGCTTTATCATATGCCTGATGAAGAAGATATTTTTACGATGATACTGGAGAAGGAAAATTTAAATGAAATCAGAACGAAATTGCCGTTTTTAAAAGATGCTGACTTTTTCCAAATTAAAGGAGCCCAATAAATAAATTTTATTTTTTAAAAGATTGCAAGATGAGTTGTTTGACTAAAGTCATTTTTTTATCGTAGCCTTTTACTAAGGCATCATAATTTGTTGGTACATAAATATCCGGCATAATACCGCTCCCTTTTTCTTTTACATGATGGAACTGTACAATTCTAAATAGTGGAATTCTAACCCTAAGTTTGGAGTAGGGCAATTTAAAATCAGGAATCATTATTCCATTGTTGCCATATAATCCACCGCCCGTTTCCTCACCTACAAATGTAATTCCCTTTTGTCCTTTTATGGCATTTGAAAACAAGCATGATGCTGAAAAAGTAGGACCATTAATTAATACATAAGATTTACCATTGAAATGGTTTCTCTTCTTGATAGGGTAATATTTGGATTCATACCGATTGAGGTGAAATAATGCATCCTTATGTTTACGTGCAATAAAAAGAAATTGAAGATTGTTGATGAATTTATTTTTAAAATGTTTTGTGTACGGGGAAAGTGTATTTGTTTTCGCATAAACACTATCGGCAACTTTAAAAGAAGTATTCGAAAGGTATTTTGTAAGTAAGGTTGAGGTACTTACTCTTCCGCCACCATTTATGCGAATATCAAGAATCAGATTAGGAATATGCTCTTGTCGAATCGTCTTGAATGATTCTCTGAAAAAATTGCGGAGCCTTCCTTTTGAAAAAGTATTTAATCTCATGATGGCAAAGGCGCCTGTACTATCTATTTCGAAGGAACGGTATTGTTCTAGTTTATGAAACTTGGATATAGGGGCTTGCTTAATTTTTATTGCTGGTGATTTATTTAAAGTATCGGATGCAGAATTGTATTCAGGAATAACGACTACACTATTTTTGCCTGAACTATCAATATAATTGACTTCATAGTTATCGCAGTTGCCGAATAGATTACGGTAAAAATAAGGGAAATTAGCACTCAATCTTATGTAACTAATATTAGTAGCATTGCCGTCTTGGGGAAAGCAATCGAAGATTTTATTCTTGAGCACATCAACATTTAACCCATTGACACTTTTGATGATAGTTCCTCTTTTTAAAAAGGTATCGCGTAAAGACTGCTGTCCGGAAACAGCCATGGAGTCAGCCCATATTTTTAAATGGTAAGGAAACGATTTAAATTTTTGATGTTTTTCCCATTTGTAATATTTTTTACTCATACTAACGCTGGTGTGTCCACATTTGATTTTATTTAAAAGTGGTGAAATGATTTTCCATGCGAAAGCCTGCTCCGTCATACTGTCCTTAATTTCATTGAGATAGCGATTGAAATATAAATCAATGCTGTCTTTTGAAGAATACCAATATAATGAGGTATGTTTTTCTTCAAGAACTTTTTTCAATAGCGAAAAGTCATTTTGCAAACGCTCTTTCGAAAACTTTTTTGTTGGAGAATAATTATTAATACTACAGCTGATACTTAAAAAAAGACAGCAGATAATTATAAAGAATCTATTTACACTCATAAATTTAAGTAGCTGTTTCTCTATTGAAATGGAAGTATGTTGAGATTCCCATTTCAATTAAAACAATGCCGCTTAAAATTACGATTATTTAAAAAAGAAACCCTTAAGATTTTCAAAGTGACTTCTGAGGCTTAGGAGATTTTTTCATAGTATACATTACATTATTAAATACCTCTTTCAATTGTTCATCTTTTTTTTCAATACTGCCGATCAATGCATAAATTAATTCCCTTTCCATCACAGTTTGATTTTTGGGGTCATTGTTAGAATAGGTATTTATAGATAAAGCATCCTGAGGATCAGAGAAAAGCTTTTCAATGGTGATGTCAAGCGTGACAGCAATATCTTCAATCTGACTTAAAGTAACATCTGTTAAATCGTTTTCAATATTGCTTATTGCAGCCTCAGACATTCTTAATGCTGCAGCAAGATCTTTTTGTTTAATTTCTTTGATGTTTCTCCACTTACGTATGGTGCTACCGATTCTCATTCTTTCATAGCCACCAGCATTGTTTTTTTGTTTCATATCATTTGTTGTTTTAAGGGATAAAAATATTTAAAGAACAAATTTCACTGATAGAGAATTGATTCCGATGATTTATACGCGTTATTAAAAGAAGAAAAAGACGACATAAAACTGAGGATTATAACAACGACGAATTGCTTAATAAAATTAGTGTGCGACTAAAAATTCTTAAGTGATTATTTCATGCTACATAAGATGGATGTTCCAATTTTACAACATCAATGGCCATTGAAACGGAAATGCCGAAAGCCGTATAATTAGTAGGCGCCAACAAAAAAAATAAAAATGAAAAAAATAATAGTATTTGCAATGGTTTGTATTTCACATTCCATAAATGCACAAATTGTAAAAACAAGTTCATCCAGTTTAACAGCAGAAACTGCTGTTTTTTGTCCAGATGGTACAAATCCAACGGTGTCAATTTTTATCAACACTTTAAATTTTCACAAACCAAGAACAAGTTGTAGAGGTGGGTTTGGATTGTGTATTAAATTAACTGTTAGTGTTTTTTGTGCTAGTCCTGTAGGCAAAAGTTACATCAAAGGAGATCAAATGTCTGTTTCAACAAAATTGACAAACCAAACTGCAGAGCTACATTTTCCAATAGCCTTGAAATATGAAAAAGGGTATGAAAAATCAGACTTCTCAAAATTTGAAATAGAAGACAAATCACTTAGTTTCAAATCAGAGAAAGGGATAGAGAAATTAGTTAAAGGTGGGATATATCCTGTTTCAGTAATAGGAGACGAATTTGTAGTAACACTAAACTTGTATTAATAACTGCATAAAGGCAATGTCTAAAACACATTGCCTTTATTTAAATAAATGAAAGATGAAAAAAGTATGTCTGTTTTTTTTGTTGCTGACAGGATGGTGTTCCTGTAAATTTTATGCCATAAAAAAATACCAGCTCAACAAGCAGTTTGATTTTATAACTAAGTCATCCTATTTACAATTTATAATGAAGAGAAACATAGGAGCACAAAAAAATTTCCTTTATCTGGATAGTGCTTCTTACGAAAAATTCTTGATGGAAAAAATTCAGGGGGATAGCAGTGTTCTATATCTTGGTTGTTATTTGAACGACAGTACTAGTTTTTTGAAAAGTAGTTTTTTGAATCAAAACACCTCTTGCTCTGGAAGAATTGAAAAGGAAGTCTTGTCGAATTTGTCTTACAAAGAAAAAGATCCATTACATTTTAAAAAAGCACAAAAATTATCTGTCTACAAAATGTACCACCTAATAAACAAGACGGTTTTTAATATAAATCATGACGAAAATAGCATTAAACTTTTCCTGTTGTATTCACATTCCTATGGCACTTACTATGACCCATTAATAAAGAACTTAAAGGAGCTGGTAAAACAAAACGAAGCCGATATCAGTATGTATATCATTTGTATTGATCCTTTGTATTCCTTAAAATAATGTAATGCAGAAAGTCCTTTTCACTTTGATGGTCTGCTTCCATTTGCAATATTCATTTGCGCAGCATTTTATCAAAACAAATCAGCTTGTAACTGACCCAACAGGAATCATCATAAAAAACTATACTACTATTTCCTTAATCAATGAAAAGTATTTTCAGGATTTAGATTCAAAAAATAGTTACACTTTCATTCAAAAAATAACTGATCAAAACAATACTGTTTATCATGTTTTATACCAAACAGATTTTTTTGGAACAATAAATTTTATAGCATTGAGTAATGATCTTTGGCAAATGTTCAATTGCAACAAAGTTGGATTACTTTCTTTCTATTCTTGTAATCACAAACACAGCAGTAGCAATTTCTCCATGGAGATAATCGACAATGTCATAAACTGTATTTTGGAAAGATTGAATTATTGTACTTCAGAAAATTAATTATTTATTGAGATGATTCCAGCCTTGAGCAATAAGTTCATGCTTGTTTCCACCTCTTGTAATAAGATGTTTTCCTTCAGATTCAGGCGCGATATAACCAATAATAGAAATCGAAGGATTTACTTTTATTTTATCATAATCAGCTTGTGCAACAGTAAACAACAATTCATAATCTTCTCCGCCACTCAAAGCGCAGGCTGTAGGATCTAATTGAAGTTTGTAGGCAAATTCTTTGGCCTCTTCATTGAACGGAATTTTATCTTCATACAAAACACAACCCATTTTACTTTGATTGCAAATATGCAGAAGATCGCTGCTTAAGCCATCACTCAAATCTATCATGCTTGATGGTAAAATTTCAGCTTCTGTAAAATATTCAATAATGTCTTTTCTTGCTTCCGGTTTTAATAACCTTCTAACGATATGTGCCTGTCCTTCTAAATCGGGCTGTGCGCCTGTTTCTTCGAATATTTTTTTCTCTCTTTCCAATAAGGTCAATCCTAAAAATGCGCTGCCCAATTCTCCGCTCACACAAATCAAATCATTTTCCTGAGCACCGCTTCTTTTTACAAAACTGTCCGGAGCGACTTCTCCAATAGCTGTTACACTAATGATGAATCCTTTTTGAGAGGAGCTGGTATCGCCACCAATCAAATCAACTTTGTATGTTTCGCAAGCAGCATACACACCTGCGTAAAATTCATCGAGCGCTTCCAAACTATACCTGTTGCTAAAACCAATGCTCAATAAAATTTGTGTGGGAATAGCGTTCATCGCATAAATATCACTCAGGTTTACAACAACCGATTTGTAACCTAAATGCTTTAAGGGAGTATAGCTCAAATCGAAGTGAATCCCTTCTATCAACAAGTCTGTAGACAAGACGGTTTGTCTGCCAAAGTGATCTATTACCGCTGCATCATCACCAACGCCAAGCAACGTTGATGCATTATTGATTTCAATATTTTTGGTTAAATGTTCTATCAATCCAAATTCTCCGAGTGATGCGATTTCTGTTCTTTGATCCATTTTTCTATTTTTAATGTTGAATGTTATTTTTCTCCTTTGACGTAATCCAATAGTTCATCATGAATTTTTCCGTTAGTAGCTAAAATATGCGGTTGATAAGGCGAATAATAATTCCCTTCGAAATCAGTTACTTTTCCTCCTGCCTCTTCCACCATCAGAAATCCTGCAGCACTATCCCATGCTTGCAATTTATGTTCATAAAAACCATCGAAGCGACCTGCTGCAACCCAACACAAATCTATAGCTGCACTTCCTAATCGTCTAACCGGAATCCCCTGGCGTATTAATTTCTCAAAAACTTGTAATGGGCCATTAGGTGTATCCAAATAAGTGTAAGGAAAACCCGTTACCAGACAACTTTTTATTACTTCGGATTTATCGCTAACCTGAATTTTCTTTTCGTTCAAATAAGCACCATACCCTTTTTGTGCAAAAAATAATTCATTCATAAAAGGATTATAAACTGCACCTAAAATCATCTGACCTTCTTTTTCCAATCCTATTGAAATACAACAAAGCGGAATACCATTGGCAAAATTCACTGTTCCATCAATCGGATCTATAATCCATTTGAATTCGCTATTTGATTTTATTTCTCCTGTTTCTTCACTTAAAATAAAGTGATCGGGATGAGCCAGTTGAATCACTTCAATAATGGCCTTTTCAGAAGCATGGTCCGCTTCTGTCACTAAATTATTAATCCCTTCTTTGTTGGTAATCTCAAAATCACCATTAAAATAATGCCGCAATTGTACAGCAGCAGCTTGTATGGCATTGAACAGCGTACTTTTATACATGGCGCAAAGATAATGATTTGGGTTTGGTTGGTTGATTGGTTGATTTCCCTTTGTGTCTTCCTGCCTTTGTGGCAAAAAAGTTTAATGGTTGAATAGTTAACTAGTTGATTGGTTGATTTCCCTTTGTGTCTTCGTGCCTTTGTGGCAAAAAAGTTAACTAGTTGATTGGTTGCCATCAATGTTTTAAGATTTAATGGTTGTTTTTTCAATTTTGACTTTTGAATTTTAAATTTCTCTCCTTGCAAGCTTTTCGTTAAAAAATAATATTTGATTCAGGATTATTTACTTTTACAGTTAACTAATGATCCATTTTGAAACTTTCCATCGTCATTGTCAATTTCAATGTTAAGCAGCTGCTGGAAAACTGTTTGCAAGCTGTAGCGCAAGCCTGTAAAAATATTGATGCGGAAATTTTTGTGATTGATAATGCTTCTACAGATGGAAGTGACGTGTTTTTTAAAAACAAATTCTCTTCTGTACATTTTAAATGGAATGAAAAAAATGTTGGTTTCGCAAAAGCCAACAATAGTGTTTTACCAGAAGTTTCAGGTGATTATATTTTATTTTTAAATCCCGATACGATTGTTCCACCTGATTGTTTTGAAAAATGTCTTGACTTTTTTGCTACTCATCATGATTGTGGTGCTCTAGGTGTTCGAATGGTTGATGGACAAGGAAAATTTTTAAAAGAAAGTAAAAGAGGTTTTCCTCATCCGATGACTTCTCTTTATAAAATGATGGGATTGCATAAGTTATTTCCAACATCAAATAGATTTGCCAAATATTATGAAGGACATTTGTCTGAAAAGGAAAACCATCCCATTGAGGTGCTCTCTGGTGCTTTTATGCTGTTGTCAAAAGCTGTATTAAACAAAGTGAAGGGCTTTGATGAAAGTTATTTTATGTATGGAGAAGACATTGACTTGAGTTGCAGGATCATAAAAGCAGGATTTAAAAATTATTATTTTGCAGATACAACAATTACACATTTTAAAGGAGAAAGCACAGAAAAGAAAAGTTCGGAATACAGCAAACATTTTTATGGATCAATGAAAATATTTGTAAGAAAATATTATGCAGCTAACAAAATTGCATTGCACTTTATTTGTTTAGCTATTGATTTTAAAAAAGCATTAAGTAATTTGAAGAGATTGTTGTCTCTCTAAGTTTTACAAATCCTTGATAATATTTTTCAACTCAAAGTCTGATTGGTTCATTGTTTTGAATAAGCCCTTTTCTGACAAATATTTTGCTAAATACTCTTGCTCCGTTTGTCCGGGCGTTGGAACCAGAACTGCCTGTTGACCAATCGCCACTAAATCCATAATGGTAGAATATCCTGAACGGGCAATTACTATTTCTGATTGTTGCATCAGATCCGAAAGTTCAACTGCATCCAAATAATTATGAAGAATGACTTGTTGATTGGTTAAGGAAAGCTGTTGTATTTCATTAGGCAATCCACGAACTATAACAGTGGAAACATTTACATCTTTGAGTTGATTAATGATTTTATTTTCAAAAATGGTTCTTTGTGGTTCAGGGCCGGAAAGGACAATGGCGATTTTATATTTTTTTTCCTGCGTCAATTTTTTAAACCTAGATAATGGTCCAATATATTTGACGGGTATTTTTGGAAACACTTCTGGATGAGATAGTGTACCGGCATAATTATCAGCAGATTCTACATCTGGGATCCAGCATTCATCAAATTGATTGATAAAATAATAATTAAAGTGTCTGATGATTTTATCTAAAAAAAAGGAACCGGATTTAATTTGCAATTGATGTGTAATAAAAAAAGAGGGGACTTTCTTTGAACAAAAACCAAGTCTGTTATCACTGATTACGGCTTCAATTTTATGCAAGGCAATCATGTCGTTCAGCCAATATTTTTCGTATTGTATCGCCTTCCATATTTTAGGAAGTTGGGAGATTATTTTTAGTAAGAACAGGTTTTTCCTTTTGCCATAGCTGATGTTATATCCTTTTAAGGGTATGATTTTAATTTCCGGAAACTCCCTTTGCAATAAAGTCGCGATAGCCCCTTCTGCAGCAATGATCACTTCTATTTGACGTCGTTGGAGCTCTTTAATTATTGGAATACAGCGCGTTGCATGTCCCAAGCCCCAGTCGAGTGGGGCAATTAAAATTCTTTTAAAAAAAAACTGATTTATATTATTTTGGAAACTTTTCAAGAAAAAACACAATAATTTCGCGTAAAATTAGTTTAAATTGTAACTTGAAACTTATGAAACACGTAATAAAATTAATATCAATCCTTGCCATAGCCCTTTGTTTGTTTATTGTTGGATGCTCTTCATCCAAAAAAATATTCTGTGGTTGCCCAAATGAACATGGAATGGTAGGATACAAATAAGCGAAATAATATTATGAAAACATCCAACCGTGATTTGCTGGTTTTATTTAAGCAGGAACTCATGACTCCACAATCGATAGAGCAGGAGATGAATTGGCTGAATGAATTTTTATTTGAAGTGGAACGAATTGATAATTTTGTTACTGCACACGAATTGATTGATTTGAACAGCTATAAAATAACGAGTTCTTCAGTTGAGATTAAAAAGCTCATAAGAAGCAAAAAAGAAAAGCCATTTACATTTCTAAGTAACAAAAACTAATCCTTACTTTAATTCCTGCAAAGCTATACTCAAACTATTAATAACGTCTTCAATTTCTTCTTTTTTACAACATCCAACGCTAATTCTGTACCAACTACTTTCTTTATCAGCTCCAAAAAAACCAAATGGCACTAGGGCTAATTTTGCTTTATTAAGAATATAATCTGTCACCTCTTCCTGGTTAGAAATACTGTTTCCATCTGCGGTTTTTTTACCAACAAGATTAAGCTGTACGGTAAGATAAATGGCAGCTTGAGGCACAATCGCGTCTACCGGAAACCCTTCTTCTTTAAGTTTAATAAAGCCATTGTACAAATGAATAAGTCGAAAATGAACTTCATTTTTAAAATGATTAAAATACTGCTGTACCGCAGATTCATTGACTAAAAACCTTGCTACAGCTTTCTGTTCAGCCATTGGAGCCCATGAACCGACATGGCTATTGATGGCTTTCATTTTTGCGATTAAACTTTCCGGCCCCATTGACCAGCCCACCCTTACGCCTGTTGCAGCAAATGCTTTACTAATACCATCAACAAAAACAGTATAGTCTTTCATTTTTGGTCTTAGTGAAACTGGATTATAATGTATCGTATCACCAAAAGTCAGCGTCCAATAAATTTGATCAAACATGACAAATAGTTTTTTTGCTCCGTCTGGTCTGCTTTCATTTTCAGCAATGACCAAATCACAAATCGCTTCTAATGCTTCTTTAGCAAAAACAGTTCCTGTAGGATTCAAGGGAGAACATAAGGCTAATAATGTAGCGCCTTTTACATGAGGGCGAATCTGATCAGCCGTTGGCATAAAGTTCTTCTCTCTTGATGCCTCAATCTGAACGTGAACCCCTTCATTAAAATGTGTGTAATGGTTGTTGTTCCAGCTTGGTACCGGATAAATAACTTTGTCCCCTTTATCTAAGAGGCTTCTGAAAATGGCATAAATAATTGGGCGACCTCCATTTGAAACTAAGATCTCAGCAGTTGAATATTTAAGGCCCTCGTTCTTTTCAATAAAAGCCGCAATAGCATTTCTCAATTCTAATTCTCCCTCAGCGGCTGGATAAGTGGTGTATCCTTCATTATAAGCAGCGATGATTTCATTTTTCAACTCAACTGGAATAGGAAATTGAGAGGAATCAAAATCTCCGATGGTGTAATTATATATCTTTTCTCCGGCCTTGATTTTTTCTTTAATCAATCCGCCAAGTTTTACAATTTCCGATCCAATTAAGGTTTCGGCAAGTTGACTAAATCTGTGATTTCCCGACATCATTTTTTTAACTATTCTGTAAGTGCAAAAGTATTGTATCGTGTGCGCAAAACAAAAATTAGACGACAGATTCGATTAAAGATAATTTTTATTCAATAGCACGGTCTATTCCCCTCATTTTTGAAGGTGGTTTGATGATATAATTCTAATTAAAAGGGGTGTTTGATGGATTATTTATTGAATTTTATAAAAAATGGTGCAAATAATACAAGATTAAGATGGGAGTCCTATCTTTGCTCGATATTGTTAATGTCTTAACAATCGACCGGATTTTTTCTTAGCTCGATATTTTGAATCATAATATTTTTAGGTGACATGTTTAATTTAATTCTTTTTGGTCCTCCAGGCAGTGGGAAAGGTACTCAAAGCGAGAAGCTTATTGCTAAATATGGCTTGAAGCATCTTAGTACAGGCGATTTACTTCGTTCTGAGATTTCTCGTCAAACGGCATTGGGTCTAGAGGCAAAAAAAGTAATGGATAAAGGGGAGCTTGTTCCGGATGAAGTGGTGATCGGAATGATTAGTTCTTCTATCGACCAGAATGAAATGGCTAAAGGGTTTTTGTTTGATGGCTTTCCACGAACCGCAGCACAGGCCGAAGCTTTGGATAAATTATTAGAACTCAAAAATTCACCGATAGCCGTTATGCTGGCGCTTGAAGTGAGTGAAGAAGAATTGGTAACAAGATTGGTGAAACGAGGCGAAACCAGTGGAAGAAGCGATGATACCAATGAAAATATTATAAGAGCACGCATTGCAGAATATCACAAAAAAACTACCGCAGTGGCTGATTATTACAGACAATTTGATAAAGTCACTTTGATAAAAGGCGAAGGTTCAATTGATGACATCTTTAACAATCTTTGCAAAGAAGTTGATGCAAGAATAGCCGAATAGTCTATTTCTACAGATATGCTATGCGTATTCGTAATATTGCAATATTGCATAATCGCATATTCTCTTCATGGCTAAAAAAATCAATAGAAAATGCCACTGGAATTCCCATAATTCCATTTTACAGCAAAAGGTTACTCCTCCTCTTTTTTAGATAATAGTTTTATCTTGCCAACCGTAAACCATACGAAGTAGTTGTTACAATTGTAATAACTCGAAAAATAACTTTTACATCAAATAGATTATATGATAAAACTGGGAAATTTTATTCAGGGAAAATGGGTAGAGGGTGATGGAGAAGGACAGCTGTTGTATAATGCTTTAAATGGCAATCCAATTGCAGCTGCTACAACAAAAGGTATAGACTTCGATTCTATTTTAAAATATGCGAGAAACGTTGGAAATCCTTTGCTGAGAAAAATGACTTTTCAGGAAAGAGGCAGGATGTTGAGAGCATTAGCCCTGTATCTGCTGGAAAGAAAAGAAAAGTTTTATGCCATAAGTGCGCAATCAGGCGCAACAAGAATAGATAGCTGGATTGATATTGAAGGAGGGATTGGAAATTTATTTTCTAACGCCTCTTTACGAAGAAAATTACCAGATGAGCCATTTGTATTAGATGGCGATCCTATTGCATTAAGCAAACAAAACACTTTTATGGGTCATCATATTTTGGTTCCAAAGGAAGGTGTTGCCGTTCATATCAATGCTTACAACTTTCCGGTTTGGGGTATGCTGGAAAAAATTGCAGTAAACTTACTGTCAGGTGTACCCGCTATAGTAAAACCTGCTACCGTAACCTCCTATCTTACCGAAGCTGTCGTGAAAGAAATTATTGCTTCGGGAATATTACCCAACGGAGCCTTACAATTGATTTGTGGTAGTGCCGGAGATATCCTCAATTATGTTTCATCACAGGATGTGGTAACCTTTACGGGATCGGCTGAAACAGGTTTGAAATTAAAATCACACGCAAATATATTAAAAGAGAATGTCCCTTTTAATATGGAAGCGGATTCACTTAATTGTATGGTATTAGGTGATGATGTTAATCCGGGTGATGCAGAATGGGGGATTTTTATCAAAGAAGTCAAAAAGGAAATGATAGTAAAAGCCGGTCAAAAATGTACCGCCGTTCGGAGAGTTTTTGTTCCGGAAAATAAAATGGAAGATATATGGAAAGCAATTGCGGCAGAGCTAGATAAAACTGTTATTGGAAATCCGAGCAATGAAAAAGTAAGAATGGGTTCATTAGCAGGTAATGATCAGCGTGATGAAGTCAGAAATCAAGTGCAAAAATTATTGACTGGTTCGGAACTCATTTATGGATCATTAGATAACGTGAACGTAGTAGATGCAGATGCCAACATCGGCGCTTTTTTAAGTCCGATATTATTACTGAATAAAAAGCCGTTTGAATTTGAAGTATCTCATAACATAGAAGCCTTTGGGCCGGTGAGCACAATCATGCCCTATAAGAATACAGAGGAAGCCATTGAATTAAGTAAAAAAGGAAAGGGAAGTTTATGCTCTTCTATTGTGACCAATAATGCTTCCATTGCAAGGGAATACGTTTTAGGTACGGCTAGTCACCATGGTAGAATATTAGTGCTTAATAATGAGTGTGCGAAAGAAAGTACTGGTCACGGCTCTCCATTACCGTTATTGGTACATGGTGGTCCGGGAAGAGCGGGAGGCGGAGAAGAGATGGGAGGATTAAGGGGCATTAAACATTACTTACAACGTACGGCTATACAAGGGTCTCCATCAATGATAACGGCAATTAGTAACGTTTATCAACCTTATGCAAAAGGGAATATTAGCGATATTCATCCGTTTAAAAAATATTTTGAGGAATTAAATATCGCCGATCAGCTTGTTACTGAAAAAAGATTAATTACGTCAGAAGATATCAGTCGTTTTGCAGATTTAAGTGGAGATCATTTTTATGCGCATATGATTAATACGGATTTTAATGAAACCATGTTTGAGGAACAAGTGGCACATGGTTATTTTATTATGAGTGCTGCAGC
>CALQJK010000006.1:0-20850 GCA_943330875.1 Chitinophaga pinensis | reverse complement strand
TATCTTTTTGGCGACAGAGATTTTGATAATACCAGCAGCACCTTTGGTGAAATTATTAATCCAATGGGCGCAGGTCAATACCAGCAATATGCCAGAAATCAATTAAGTATAGAGGTCTGGAATTTTGGACACAGAGGCAGCTTTGAAAAAGGTAAACATTTTTTTCAATGGGGAAATAATATTGAACAAGTAAAAATAAGTGATATCATCAGGCAATTTGAATATCAGGATTCCGCAGGGTACGCGTTACCGTATCTCACTACATCTATTCCGCTGATAAACGCCATCAATAACAAAACCGATTTGACACTTCAAAAATATAGCGGGTATATTCAAGATAATATTCATCTTACAAAATCACTAAGAGATATTAGTTTGCAAATTGGGGTGCGTTACCATTACAATAGTTTAAACAAAGAGTTACTGATAAGTCCAAGAGCGCAAATAAGCTGGAAGCCATTGTGGAAAAAAGATGTAGTGCTGAGACTGGCTGCAGGAATATACAACCAACCTCCATTTTACAGAGAACTCAGCAATTACAATGGGGAAATAAATACCCAGATAAAATCTCAAAAAAGCATTCAATTTGTAGCAGGAATAGACCATCAATTCAACAGCACAAACGAAAAGCCCTTCCGCCTGAGCATTGAAGGTTATTACAAATCAATGAGCGATATTATACCTTATGATATCGATAATGTTAAAATAAAATATCTTGGAGAAAATAACGCAAAAGCATATGCGACAGGAATTGAATTCCGCCTTTTTGGCGAATTGGTTAAAGATGCAGAAAGCTGGTTGAGTATTGGATTTATGCGCACAAAAGAAAACCTTAACCATGATTATTACAACACTTATAAAAATGCAGCTGGGGAAATAATCACCCCTTCATCATCAGACCAGATAGCAACAGATACTATTCAAAATGAAATTGGTTATTTAAGAAGACCCACTGACCGATTAATCACTGTTGGATTATTTTTACAAGATTATCTGCCTACCAATAAAAACTTTAAAGTGCATTTAAATATGCTATATGGCAGCAATATGCCTTACAATATTCCCAATAGCAGCAAATATAGAAATGGACTAATTATAGATCCATATATTAGAATAGATATAGGCTTCAGTGCTTTATTGTTGAGTGAAAAACAAACCAGAAGAAGCCATAGTCCTTTTAAAAGTTTTGAGAATATTTGGCTTAGTCTCGAAGTTTTCAATTTGATTAACAAATCCAACACCATTTCTTATCAACTCATCAAAGATTTTGCCAGCAATACTTATGCTATTCCCAATAAACTCACCCCGAGATTATTGAACCTAAAAATTGTTGCCAGATTCTAATTTAAAAAGGGGGCTTCAAACGATTTGCAGGAAAGAAATGAAGTCGCCATAATTCTTCCCTTTTCCACTTATTTTACAAAAATGTTAATAATTAACTTGATTCAATTTCAATTCGAATGAATTAAATTTGAATACTATAATCCGATACATCATAAATATCTATTCTTAACCAACCGCTTCTTTAAATAATAAAGAGGTCAATAAAACAAACAACTTTGACAGAAAACATTATCAACTTAGCATCCGTAAATCCAATTGAATTCTTTGGCGTAAACAATGGAAAATTAGATATCCTGAAAAGAAAATTTCCACTTTTAAAAATATTAAGCCGGGGTACACAAATAAAATTAAGCGGAGCACCAGAACAAGTAGAATTAGCTAAAGAAAAAATAATACTGCTGGTTCAATACATGGAGCGAAATGGACACATGAGTGAAAATTATTTTGAACAAATATTAGGTGGGGATGACGAAAAAACTGTTGATAATTTCATCGAAAGAAATCCTAATGATGTACTTGTATTTGGACCCAACGGGAAAACAGTCAGAGCAAGAACTTCAAACCAAAAGCTGCTTGTTGATGCATGCGACAAAAATGATATTGTATTCGCAATCGGACCTGCCGGAACAGGTAAAACTTATACCGCAGTAGCCCTTGCCGTTAGAGCGCTTAAAAATAAATTGGTCAAAAAAATAATTCTTACCAGGCCTGCAGTAGAAGCGGGAGAAAGTCTTGGATTTCTTCCTGGTGATTTGAAAGAAAAGATTGACCCTTATTTGAGGCCGCTGTATGACGCACTTGATGACATGATTCCCGCAGATAAACTTGGATATTACATGAGCACAAGAACGATTGAAATAGCTCCACTAGCGTATATGCGTGGCCGAACTTTAGACAATGCTTTTATCATACTCGATGAAGCACAAAATACCAATGACTTACAGATTAAAATGTTTTTGACAAGAATAGGACCGAATGCAAAGGCAATTATTACAGGAGATCCTACACAAATTGATTTACCCAAAAATCAACAAAGTGGTTTGTTTAAAGCAACGCGTTTGTTGAAAAATATTGAAGGCATCTCTTATATCGAACTTGACGAAGAAGATGTGGTAAGACACAGATTAGTAAAAGCTATTATTAAAGCTTATAATAAAGATGACGAAAGAATCATGAAAGAACAGGAAAAGAAGGCTTAATCATGCCATCAGTCCATTTAAATGATTAATTTTATTACATGATGACAAAAAAAATGTTCGTAGTCTTCTCTTTAATACTGGTTCTTTTCTCCTGTAATCAGCATAAGACAGAACGACCATCAACTGCAATTGAAACAGGTAGAGTATTTATCAAAGCAAGTTTGATTGGAGATTTTAGTACAGCAGAAACACTTCTCGTAAAGGATTCCGAAAATATTGCACTCTTCAATGCGTACAAGCAGTTCTACGACAGAATGCCTGTGGATAAAAAACAACATTATAAAGAAGCTTCTTACGAAATCAATAAATTAAATGAAGCAAATGATTCTACTGTGCTGATCAACTACGCAAATGATTACATGAATAAGCCGATGGAGATTAAAGTTGTAAGAAATAATGCTATTTGGAGTATCGATTTTAAATATACTTATTCAGGTAATCTTCCAATAGATTAATTATGATAAAAAATATGTTATGGGTAGGTCTTGGAGGATTCATTGGAACAATATTAAGATTCTTATCTTATCAAATCACCAAGCCAAACTACCCTTTTTTGATTACGCTTGCCATAAATATATTAGGGAGTTTGTTGATCGGCATTATATTTGGCCTTAGTTTGAAAAATGTACATTTTAATAATAATTGGAAGGCCTTTCTAGCCACAGGAGTCTGTGGAGGCTTCACAACTTTTTCTGCTTTTAGTATTGAAAATATTCAACTTGTGCAAGAAGGGAAATTATCTTTATCCTTGTTGTATATAATTGCAAGTTTGACACTAGGGATTGGAGCCGCGTTTATTGGTTTTAAATTTGCAGCCTAAACAACTTTATTATTTATAAAGTAATTACGATTAATAAAGAACCCATTTCTTAAAATGATTCAACATAAAAAACACAAGATGGATATCAACACAATTGTAATACTACTTACGATAGGATTTTTTACAGGTATACTTGGAGGTATGGTTGGCGTTGGTGGAGGAATTATCCTTGTGCCTGCGCTTGTCTTTATTCTTGGCTATTCTCAACTTGATGCGCAAGGTATTTCTTTAGCTTTAATCATGTTTCCTGTTGGTATTTTAGGGGTGCTTCAATATTACAAACAAGGACATGTAGACTTCAATATTGTCCTCATTTTAGCCGTTGGATTTGTGCTGGGAAGTTTTCTAGGCAGCAAGATTTCGTTAAGCATTTCTCAGGAAATCGTAAAACGTATTTTTGCCATACTCTTATTAGTAATCGCGAGTAAAATGTTATTCTTTGATAAAAAGAAAACAACTGTGGAGACTAAGCAAGTTGAAAAGGCATCAGAAAAATCTCACCAATAGGTAAATGCCTTTTTTGTTCTGTATTATTTTTTCCTAAAAAACAATCTTACCGGAACCCCTTTGAAATCAAAGTTTTCTCTCAATTTATTTTCCAGATAATTGCGATAAGGAGCTTTAATATCGTCAGGATAATTACAGAAGAAGGCGAATGTAGGAGTTCGTGTAGGCAACTGCGTTACATACTTTATTTTAACCGCATTACCTCTTACCACAGGAGGATGATATTGCTCAACTGCCTTAAGCATGATGTCATTCAATTTTGAAGTCTGTACTTTTCTATGTTTATTATCAAACACTTCAATGGCAGCTTCTATACTTTTGAAAATTCTTTGTTTTTCCAATACCGAAATAAAAATAATGGGCACGTCATTAAAAGGTGCTAATCGTTGCCTCAAATCTTTTTCATAATCTCTTGCGGTATTCGTTTCCTTCTCCATCAAATCCCACTTATTCACCAATACAACGAGTCCTTTTCCTTTTGTAACTGCCAATGAATAAATAGCTAAATCCTGGGCTGTAATTCCTTTTCCTGCATCCAACAACAACATACACACATCCGCTTCATCGATCGCTTTGATTGCACGAATAACAGAATAGAATTCCAGATCTTCATGAACCTTAGCTTTTCTTCTGATACCTGCCGTGTCAATCAACACAAACTCTTTATTAAATAAGTTATAATGCGTGTGAATAGTATCTCTTGTTGTTCCCGCGATATCACTTACAATTGTTCTTTCTTGTCCAACAAGTGCATTCAATAAAGAAGATTTTCCAACATTAGGCTGACCAATAATGGCAAATTTTGGAATATTTTCATCCATCACATTTGCATCGGTCTCATCTTCCTTCATGGTTGCATTCACTGCATCTAAAATCTCTCCTGTACCACTGCCACTTATAGACGAAATGAAAAAGATATGTTCAAAACCAAGACTGTAAAACTCACTGGCTTCCATCAAACGAGAATGATTATCTACTTTATTTACAGCAAGTAAAACAGGCTTATGGCTTCTACGTAATAAATCAGCCATTGCTTCATCTAGATTGGTAATTCCTGTAGATGCATCCACCATGAAAATAATAGCATTTGCTTCATCGATAGCAATATTGACCTGTTTAGCAATTTCTCTTTCAAATACATCTTCGCTTTGTGGAACAAAACCTCCTGTATCAATTAAATTGAAAGATTTTCCTGCCCATTCCGCAACTCCGTATTGGCGATCTCTGGTAACACCGCTTATATCATCCACAATTGCTTTTCTTTGCTCAAGCAAGCGATTGAAAAATGTACTCTTACCTACGTTAGGCCTTCCCGTTATTGCTACTGTAAAACTCATGACTTATTATATTATGTTTTTTAAAACCGGTGTTGGAGATTGTTGAAGGTTGTTGAAGGTTGTTGAGGATTGTTGAAGGTTGTTTAATATGGAATAACCCTTAAACTATTTTTCAACCCATCTTTCAACCCTTCTTTCAACCCTTCTTTCAACTCTTCTTTCAACTCTTCTTTCAACTCTTCTTTCAACTCTTCTTTCAACCATCTTTCAACCATCTTTCAACTCTTCTTTCAACCCTTCTTTCAACCCTTCCTAATACCCATACTCCTTTAAATACGTTTCATTATCTCTCCACTTATCTCTGACTTTCACAAACAATTCCAAAAAGACTTTGCTTCCCAAAAATGCCTCTATATCAATTCTTGCTAATGTGCCTAACTTTTTAATCATGCTTCCCTTGTCCCCGATAATAATACCCTTTTGCGTTTCTCTTTGAACAATAATATCCGCTGTTATTTTTATCAAGGTTGTTTTTTCTTTGTATTCTCTTATTAACACTGCACTATGGTAGGGAAGTTCTTCCTGGTATAATTCAAATATTTTTTCTCTAATCAATTCACTCACAAAGAATTTTGTTGGCATGTCACTCACATCATCGCCTTCAAAAAAGGGCATGCCTTCTGGAAGATAAAATAAAATTCGTTCCAGCAATTTGTCAACTCCTGATTTTTTCAGCGCTGAAATTTCAATAACTTCTTTACAATAGCTTTTTCCTTCAAAAAATGATTTTACCGAAGCTAAATATTGTTCGTCTTTTATAGCATCAATCTTATTGATGACAATAATTGCAGGAGCTTTTAAATGTAGGGCTTCAAAGATGGCATTAGATTCTTCCGGATTTCCTTTGGCATCAAAAAGTAACAAAGCCAAATCTGCATCTTCCAAACTACCCTTTACCGCTTGCATCATTTTTTCGTGCAACTTATATTTGGGCTCAATAATACCTGGCGTGTCAGAAAAAATAATCTGGTAGTCTTTTTCATTAAGGATGGCTTTAATCCTATGTCGTGTAGTTTGTACTTTGTGAGATACAATAGCCAGCTTCTCACCCATTATGGCATTGAGTAAGGTGCTTTTTCCCGCATTGGGCTTACCAAAAATATTTACAAAACCTGTTTTCATTGAAATAATTATCCCTAAAAAATTAAAGGCCCGATAACTCGAGCCTTTTTCGTTGCGAAGAGAAGGATCGAACTTCTGACCTTCGGGTTATGAGCCCGACGAGCTACCGCTGCTCTACTTCGCGAAGCAAAAGTAATAGAATAATCCCTTGTCACCAAAAGATATATTGGAGAATGGGGTGATTTCTTTTATATTTGCGACTGAAACGTTCTTATTACTACTGCTAGAATTTCCGGGGTGCTTTCTTTAAGAAGGCTGAGATAATACCCGATAACCTGCTCAGGATAATGCCTGCGAAGGGAGAAGCTCCTTTTATTGGAGCCAACACAAGGATTTTATTTCAATCCGGATGTTCTGCACAAAACTTTAATCAAATGAACCGGTTATTACTTTTTAGTGGTTTTTTTTGCCTTTTTGTGAACCATACACAAGCGCAAATAAAAAAATCAACAGACACAACAGTACTTCAATCAATAGAAATCAATTCCGTAAGAGCAACGGATAATATCCCTATTGCAAAGACAACGCTGAATAAGCAAGCGATTACTAAAAAAAATATTGGCTATGATCTACCTTTTATTTTAAACCATACTCCTTCTGTTCAAGTTAATTCGTATGCTGGTAACGGTATTGGATACACTGGAATCATAATCAGAGGAACGGATGCAAGCAGAATCAATATTACCATCAATGGTATCCCATTTAATGACCCTGAAAGCCAGGGAACATTTCTGGTAAATTTGCCAGACTTCGCCTCATCTGCTAATTCTATTCAAATTCAGAGAGGTATTGGCTCATCAACAAATGGATCTGGAGCCTTCGGAGGTTCTATAAATATCAATACCAACGACTTAGATACCAATCAATATATAACAGCCAGTAACTCAATTGGATCCTACCAGTCAGTAAAGAACACCTTGACTGCCAATAGTGGTTTATTAAAAAAACATTTTATCTTCTCAGGCAGATTAAGCAATATCAGCAGTAATGGTTACATGGAAAGATCTAACAGCCGATTGCAGTCATTCTTCACAAGTGCTGCTTATGTTGATAAAGAACAATCCTTAAGAATAAATATTTTCTCTGCGAAAGAAAAAACTCATGCTGCCTGGTTTGGCATTAATCAAGCTACACTGGATACGAATAGAACATACAATCCGGCCGGAACAGAAAAAACTGGTGAACCTTACGATAATGAAACAGACAATTACAGACAAACACATTACCAGCTTTTTTACAACAGAAAAATAAATGATTACGTAAAAATGAATCTTGGATTGTTTTTAATAAAAGGGAAAGGATATTTTGAGCAGTATAAAAAAATGCAAGCCTTGGCAGACTATGGTTTACCCGCTTATTCAGATGGAACTGTCTTAGTTGATAGCACAGATCTTGTAAGACGTCCATGGCTGGACAACCAATTTTACGGCTCTACTTTTTCTGTGGAATACAATAAAAAAAACACCAACATCATCACGGGGGGGATTTGGAACAGTTATGATGGTAAACATTTTGGAGAGATTATCAACGCAGCTGTATCAGCTGCTGTTCCTAAAAATTACAAATGGTATGATGTAGCTGCTGATAAAAAAGAATTTTCTATATTCACAAAATGGACACAAAAACTAAATACTCATTGGCAAACCTATCTTGATGTACAATTCAGAAAAGTAAGTTATACAATTCATGGATTTGAAAAAAACCCTTTGCTTTTAACAGAAAAAAAATACTCCTTTTTCAATCCAAAAGCTGGCATCACTTATGCTGAAAAAAACTGGAAAATCTATTTGTCTTATGCTAAAGCTACCAAAGAGCCTAACAGAGATGATTTTGAAGCTAATATGAATGAGACACCCCATCCCGAAACCCTTCATGACTTTGAAATGGGATTTGAAGGGAAAACAAAAAAATACAATTGGGGTGTAAACTTATATTACATGCTATACAAAGACCAACTTGTGCTTACGGGAAAGGTTAATGACGTATACGCCTATACGCGAAGTAATATTTCCAACAGCTACCGTGCTGGAATCGAATTACAAGCCGGAATGAGTATTAATAAATGGCTTAAAGTCAATGCAAATACAACATTCAGTCTTAATAAAATAAAAGATTTCACCGAGTATATTGATAACTATGACAATAACACTCAAGAAATAAAAAAATATAGCAGTTCTGATATTTCTTATTCCCCATCAGTTATTGGATCAGCTGAAATTACCATCACCCCAATAAAATATGTTGAATTAAGCTTGATGAGCAAATATGTTGGAAAACAGTTTCTGGATAACACATCTAACGATGAAAGAAGGCTTAAAGATTATTTTACTGAAGATTTGAAATTATCATTTAGTAAGCCAATTAAAAAAGAAAAGACGCTTGACTTATTTATTCAGGTGAATAATATTTTCTCGAAAAAATATGTATCAAATGGCTGGACTATTAGCTACATTTCTGGGGGAGAAGTTGCAACAGAAAACTATTATTTCCCTATGGCACTTATCAATGTAATGGCAGGATTTTCGATTACATTGTAAAATAAAATTATTCCCTTCCGAATTTCGATTCCCAACCTAGCATTCCTCCTGCTAGGTTTTTTACATTTGTAAAACCCATGGTTTCAAGCACCAAAGCCGCTTGCATGCTGCGTTGTCCGCTTCTGCAATAAAAAATGATTTCCTCATTTTTCAAATCTTCTATACCTTCTATTTGCATAGCCAAGATATTTCCCAAAGGAATCAATTGGCCGCCAATATTAAAATCAGCATGTTCCTCTGGTTGTCTGACGTCAATCAAATTCAATGTTTCCATTGCTGATAATCTTTCTTTTACTTCTTCAGGTTGTATGACTTGCATAAAAAAATTATTGTAAAGTTGAAGTATCTCTTTGCACTTTTCTTTCCATAGAAATCCATAAGTCCATCAACTGGCCGGGCTGGATAAACTCCGGCTCATTTTGTTCATTTAATTTCGATGGGCTTTGTTTCCATATAAATGCATTTGCAGTATCTGTTAATCCTGGATCAGCAAAAAGCGCCCCCAACGTAATCCCATTTTGCTGAAGAATAATACTGGCTTCAGCATACGTCAATCCTAATAAATCAGGAACCAAAATTGGATCTAAATTCAAGCCGCTGCCAACAACTAAATCGATGAAACTTCCCCAGGGTATTTTTGTTCCGGAAGTTATTTTTCCTCCTTTATATTGTTGTTCAATAATAGAGCCGCGCATAAAGTCTGGCCTGTAAATAGTATCCCCTAATTTAAGGTGACTTCTTTTTAAAACATCCAAAGCAAAATTCAACGACTTCCCCTCCAGTGCTGGCATATCAATTAAAGGAAGGGTTAATCTGTTTACTGTTAATAATATAGTGCGGTTAACTTTTACGGTACTATTGGCATCTGGAATTTGTCTTAATACAATACCCATTTTTGCCGTATCTGTATAAATAGAGTCCTGTATTTCAACATCAAAACCTTTGCTCTCTAATAACTTTATAGCCTCTTTAGTATTTTTGCCTGTTACAGATGGAACGGTTAAATATTGTCCATGATTTGTTATTGATCCCAGCAATTGCAAGATGGCAAAAACAATTAGCATAAATATGATAACTGCTACCAGAAGATTGACCCAAAATGGCTTGTTGGTAATAAACTTGAACACTAATTAAAAATATTATTCAATTTGAAGTAAATGAAAAGTCAGAATTCTGCTCAAACATACAAATTAATAGATTAAAAACATTCTTCTATCAGTGCTGTATAAAATTCTTTCAAGCTCCATCCCATTGCCTTTACTTGTTGAGGCACGATACTGGCTGCGCTTTGACCGGGGACAGTGTTGATTTCCAATAAAAAAGGCTTTTTCGATTCCTCATTATAAATGAAGTCAATTCTAATTACCCCATTACAGTTAAATACAGCATAAGCTTTTTTGGCTTCGGCTCTAATTTTTTCGGCAATATCTTCACTAGCTTGAGCAGGTGTAACTTCTTCACTCGCTCCTTCATATTTTGCCTGAAAATCAAAGAATTCATTTTTAGAAATTATCTCTGTCATAGGCAATGTAATGATATTTCCCTTTGATTTAAATACACCAATCGTAAATTCTCTGCCGCTGATAAATTCTTCTACTAATACTTGTTCGTCTTCCTTAAAAGCTTTTTCTAATGCCGGGTCTAATTGTGCAGGTTCATTTACTTTACTCATGCCCAAACTACTTCCGCCATTATTGGGTTTTACAAATACGGGCAATTCCAACTCCTGTAAAATACTGGATATTGAGATGGGATTGTGTTTGAAAAGATGTAATGACCTGGCAACAGGAATGCCCGCAAAAGCAGCAACAGCAACAGTATAGCGTTTGTTGAAAGTTAAAGCAGAACTTGCTGCATCACAAGAAGTATATGGAATTTTCAAACAATCAAAATAACCCTGTAGTTTTCCGTCTTCGCCAGGTGTTCCATGCAATCCAATTAATACTGCATCAAAAATTATTTTTGCGCCATCTTCAACAATAGAAAAATCATTTTTATCTACAGTTGTTTTTTCGTTTTTTTTATTCGTATAAAACCAACCATTAGGATTGATATCAATCAAAAAACAAGTCCACTTTGCTGTATCAATATTTTCAAAAATAGCAGCGGCACTTTTATAAGAAATTACAGATTCACCAGAAAATCCTCCGGTAACAAGCGCGATATTTTTTGTCATTTTGATTTAATTTAAACAGCTATAAGTAGTTACTTTTCCACTCCCTGGTTTTCTGAATTCAGTATAAGTTTCCATTTACCATCGATATGTTTCTTCCAGATATTAGTATAGGTACCATAGTAAACTGTATCAATCGATTTGGGGCGCAGCATATAAATACCATAAGTGAAACCCATTTCTCCGGATTCGGCAACTTCTGCATGCCTCGGATCCCATCCCAGCGTATAGCCAGCATCGTCTTGTTGAATGAGGAAATCAATAGCATCGCCAGCATTGATGGGCATTTGATCAGGCCTGAGCATAGTGCCATTGCTATCTAAATACTCAATAAAAGCTGCTTTCATTCCTTTCTCTTGACTCATTGCAGAAAAGGCCCTGTCAGCTGCCATCAAATCTAAGTTTTTGGAAACTTTATCTTCAATTGGAGACGTTACTTTCTTACTCTTGCAGGAAATGAAAAAAAGAAAAAAGAAAAAAATTAATACATTAACCTTCATTATAATTTTTTTACGGAAATATTAATTTTACTTCTACAGAAAAAAATATCGACTAAAGATGTAATTTTTCTTTCTTTGACATCAACTCATCAACCGTTTCGCGATACGCTTCATCAGGCACACAGCAATCAACCGGGCAAACTGCCGCGCATTGTGGCTCTTCATGAAACCCTTGACACTCTGTACATTTGTTGGGCGTGATATAATAAATATCGTTGCTCACTGGCGCATTTCTTGAGTCAGCATCAACAACCATACCATCCATCAAAGCGTAAGACCCTTTAACTGAGGTCCCATCAGCAATTGCCCACTCTACGCCACCTTCATATATAGCGTTATTTGGACATTCGGGCTCGCAAGCGCCGCAATTAATACATTCATCTGTAATCTTTATAGCCATCTGTCGTAATTTTGATGTAAAGTAATAATATCAGCATGAATTTACAAAATCGAATTGATCTAATGGTTTTATTAGGTGAGTATCTGAAAAAAAATACTCCGGAATGGCAAGCTGTAAAATCAGCAGCTACCGCAAAAAATCCTTGGTTTACGGAAAAATTCATTAATCAGGCTACTGATGCAGTTATTACCCAGTTTTTAAATAGAACATTACTGGAACAATGGACTGCTCATTATCATTTAGACAATTTGATTGTTGCTAAAAATATCGGCATTGTAATGGCTGGAAATATTCCCATGGTTGGCTTCCATGATTTTCTGTGTGTGTTTATCAGTGGCCATCGACAAACCATCAAGCTCTCCTCCAAGGATGATGCATTATTGGCGCATTTGGTCAATGAATTATACAAATGGAATGATGAGGCAAAAAATTATATCACATTTGCAGAACAACTTAAAGGATGTGATGCGTATATCGCAACCGGCGGAAACCAATCTGCTAGCTATTTTGAACAATATTTTTCAAAATACCCAAACATCATTCGAAAGAACAGGACTTCCGTTGCTATACTTACCGGAAACGAAACCTATGATGAACTCCTGGAACTTTCTCGTGATATTCATTTGTATTTTGGATTGGGCTGTAGAAATGTTACCAAAATATTTATTCCAAAAAATTATGATTTTATCACTTTACTGAAATCATTTGAAGCATTTAAAGACTTCAGAGACCATCATAAATACAGCAACAATTACGATTATCAATTGTCTATTTTATTACTGAACAATGTAAAATACATGACCAATGAAAGCACTTTATTAATCGAGGATAAACGTATTTTCTCAGCAATAAGCATTTTACATTATGAATATTATGAAAATAGGGATACTTTAGAAGCGGAATTAAAGAAAGAGGAACAAATTCAGTGCATCATCAGTAAAGCCAACATTCCATTTGGAAAAGCCCAGCAACCTGATTTGTTTTCATACGCTGATGCTAAAGACACTATCCAATTTTTATTAACCCTATGACAAAAATAATTTCCTTACTAATTAATTGTTAAAGATGGCAGCTGTATTATATCATTTTGTCAGTCTGTGATTATTTTGCAACCCGGGCATGAGAATTGAAAAACATAAATTAAAAAAATAAACCCATTCAAATGAAACTAAAACAAGTACTGGTAACCATAGGAATTAGCGCCCTTACCGCATTATCCGTGGTTTGGGGTTATAGCAATTATTTAAAAAATAACAGTAGTTATGGCGGACAGTTCTCCGGAAATTTACCCAGCAACTACAGCCTAACAGGCATGCGGGATAATGGCACTCCCCCTGGAGCCCTAGATTTTACACAACCTGCAGCAATTGCATTACCAGCGGTAGTTCACATTAAAACCAAGACGAACGCCAAGCAAGTAACAAACAGTTTGCCGAAAATGAAACAAAATCCATTCAGTGATCTATTTAACGATGATATGTTTGATCAATTTTTTGGCGGTGGCAGAATGAATATTATTCCAGAACAAAAAGCATCTGGATCTGGCGTAATTATCAGTGATAATGGATTTATTGTTACGAATAATCATGTTATTGAAAATGCGGATGAGATTACGGTTACTTTAAACAACAAGAAAACGTACACCGCAAAAGTAATTGGAGCTGACCCTGCATATGATCTTGCGGTAATAAAAATCGAAGCATCTGCTCTTCCCTATTTGATTTATGGAAATTCTGATGAAGTAAAAATCGGTCAATGGGTATTAGCAATTGGTTATCCCTTGAATCTCGAAACAACTGTTACCGCGGGTATCGTAAGTGCAAAAGCAAGAAGTCTGGGAGTGAATAAAGACAAGTCTGGTAATGCAGGTGGAGCAGTAGAATCCTTTATACAAACTGATGCTGCGGTGAATATGGGCAATAGCGGTGGGGCGTTAATCAATACCGATGGAAAGCTGATAGGTATTAACGCTGCTATTGCTTCTCCAACAGGATATTACTCTGGATATTCTTATGCGATACCTGTAAATATTGCTAAAAAAGTAGTTGATGATATTATCAAATTTGGAACAGTTCAAAGAGGTTACTTAGGTATTCAATTTAGTGCGGTAGGGGATATGACAGAAGAGCAAAAAAAGAAAGTTGGAATTGCCGAATCGATTTATGATGGCATTTTTGTTACGGATGTTCCTACAGATGGAGGTGCTTATGCAGCAGGTATCCGTAAGGGTGACAGAATTCAAAAGGTGAATGGTATAGAAATAGTTAGTGGGGGTGAACTACAAGAGCAAGTCAGCAAATTTAAGCCAGGAGATAAAGTGCCTGTTACTGTTCTGCGTGGAGAAAAGCCTATAACGTTAATCGTTACACTAAGAAACAAAGCTGGAAATTTTGATATCGTAAAAAATGACACTCAATTGGAATTACTGGGTGGCGATTTTGTAAATCTTGATGCTAAAAAGGCGAAAGAATATGGTGTTGCAGGAGGTGTTATTGTTAAGAAAATAAATCCGGGTGCCTTGTATGATCAAACCAGAATGAAAGATGGGTTTGTGATATTAAAAGTGAATGACAAAGAAGTGAGGTCTGTGGAAGAGATGAAAAAAATAATCGGCACTGATAAGTCATTAACGATAAGTGGTTTTTATCCCGGATACGATGGGCTTTATGAATACCCTATTACATTAGAATAAACAAAATAATTATACTCAAGCCGATAGCCTGGATTAATCATTCAGGCTATTTTTATTTATTTTCTCTAACACCAAAAATTCTCCTGCTGATAATTTTACGGATAATGTTTGTTTGATAAATTGAATGCTTGTTGTGAAAGTATTTAAATAATATCCATCACTCTGCGCCTCTAGAGGATAATCAATATGAATATCATGATCATCTAGATTTAAAAAAACAAAGAGATGTTCGTTATCATTTCCTCGCTTAAACGCCAAAACTTTTTCATGAGTTTCTATGAAATGAAGCGTATGATCCGCCTTAGCATACTTCCTTTGAAAAGCTAACTTTTGGTAAAAGGAAAATAATTCCATGTCGTCATTCCATTCTATTTCATCTTTATCAAAAAATAGTAACCGCTTTCGATTAGGCAATTCCTGACCTCCATAAATTAAAGGAACTGCAAAAGGAAGTAAAAAACTTAGCACAGCAAATGCTTTTGCATAAACACCATACTTTTCATACTCCGTTCCATTCCAGCTGTTTTCATCATGATTAGAGGTGAAAAATAATTCCAATGAATTTGCCGGTAATGCTTGCTGGCTTTTTTTTATACAATCAATTAATTCCAAAAGGGAGGAATGCTGGTGAACAAATGCTGCTGATTGATGCATCCATTTCCATGCATAAATAATATCGAAGGCTTCAAAATAATTATGGTCTTCTGTTTCACCCAACCAGATTAAATGGGGTTTGATATCATTTAACTCCTGCCGGCATTTCACCCAAAAATGCAAAGGCGTCAAATGGGCCATATCGCCTCTGAATCCATCTATATTAAACTCCTTAACCCAGTATGACATGGCATTTCTCATTGCATCATGAGCATCTGTATTACGATGGTCAATTTGAATAACATCAGTCCAGTCATAAGGAGAAAGAAAATTACCCTCTGCATCTTTTGCAAAATATTCAGGATGGGTTAGAGTCCATTTATTATCCCAGGAGGTATGATTAGCAACCCAATCAATAATAATTTTCATGCCTAATGCATGTATGCTTTCTACTAATTTTTTGAAATCATTTTTGGTTCCAAAATCTGCATTCAATTCAAAAAAATCCATACAAGAATACGGACTACCCATCATTCCTTTTCTATTTTTAATCCCTATTGGATGTATAGGCATCAACCATATTATATCAACGCCCATAGACTTCAGCCTTGGCAAATGATGCTGAAATGATTTAATGTCGCCATTTTTCGAGTACTGTCTGAGATTTACTTCATAAATAGTTGCCTTATTTAAATAATCAAAAACCATATTAGGATTGCTCATAGTCTAATTTATTTTCAACCTGTACAATATAGCTTATTCGTTTTTACAATACAAGATTGTATCTTACCTTTGTCATGATTTAAATCAAAATGAAGCAATTTACGATACCATTTACTTATAGAAGTTCCTTAATAAACGCCATTAAAGAGAAGCGAAGAAAAGAGGACAAGATGAAGAAAGACTTCACTCCTACGGTACTTCATTTCGGACCGTTGCAAATAATACTTGCAAGGCATTTTGGATTTTGTTATGGTGTAGAAAATGCTATAGAAATCGCCTTTAAAACCATTGACGAGAATCCGGGGAAACGTATTTTTTTGCTCAGTGAAATGATTCATAATCCTGCTGTAAATAAAGATTTACAAAATAGAGGTGTTGAATTTTTACAAGACACTTCAGGAAAAACAATTGTTCCTTTTGAAACATTGAATAAAAATGATATTGTCATTATTCCTGCATTTGGAACTACGATTGACATTGAAAATAAATTACGATCCGTTGGAATTGCCATTGAGAAATACAATACCACCTGCCCTTTTGTAGAAAAAGTGTGGAATCGTAGTGAACAGATTGCCCAAAAAGGATACAGTGTTATTTTGCATGGAAAACCTACTCACGAAGAAACAAGAGCCACTTTTTCTCATGCTGCATCAAATGCGCCAACTCTTGTCATTAATGATATGAAAGATGCGCTATTACTGGCTTCCTTCATTACTGGAGAGGCTAATGCCGCTGATTTCTACAGCGTTTTTGAAGGCTGTTATTCAATAGGTTTCGACATAGAAAAAGATTTAAATAGAATTGGTGTTGTCAACCAAACAACAATGCTTGCAAGTGATACACAAGCCATTACTGATTTTCTTAAAAAAGTCATGATGGACAAATATCAACTTTCAGAGCAAGACATTCAGGAGAGATTTGCAGATACGAGAGATACGCTTTGTTATGCTACAAATGACAATCAATCTGCGGTATATGGATTGTTAAATGAAGAAGCAGATCTTGCTATGGTTGTAGGAGGTTATAACAGCAGCAACACGTCTCATTTGGTAGAATTATGCGAACAGCATCTACCAACTTATTATATAGATAACGAAGCAAGAATTATTTCAAAAGAAAAAATAACTCATTTCGATTTTCACCATAAAACGGAAATTGAAACAAGTTCATTTCTTCCCCAAAAAAATCCGCTGAAGATTTTAATAACAAGTGGCGCAAGTTGCCCTGATGCAATAGTAGAAAACGTAATTAAAAAAATAGCTTCCTACTTCGTAACAGAAGAAGCATACGAAGCAGTTGTTTCAGCGATTATTAAAGAAGGATTATAATTTTTTAGCTACCAGCTTCAAGGCAAAATCCAGTTGTTCCTCCATTGAAAGATTAGTATTATCCAATAAAATAGCATCATGAGCTTTTCGAAGTGGACTAACTTCTCTGTTGGAATCAATATAATCTCTACTTTCAAGATTGTTTTTCACTTCTTCAACGGTGATGTTAGGATTTTTTTCATACATCTCTTTAAATCTCCTTTCCACTCTAACTAAGATATCTGCAGTCATAAATATTTTCAGTTCGGCATTAGGAAAAACCGTTGTGCCAATATCTCTGCCATCCATTACAATTCCTTTTTCCAGGCCCATATTTTGTTGTTGATCAACAGCAAAAGTTCTAACAGCAGCTATTGTTGCGACTTCACTTACTTTTTCAGCCACGACCAAATCTCTGATAAAATACTCTACATTTTCTTCATTCAAATGCATTTCAGATTGTAAAGACTTTGGATTATAAAAAAATTGCAGACTTATATGTTTCAAGGCTTCTTGCACATGAACGTCATCTGTCCAGTCTACATGGTTTCTTAAAAAATACAAGGTTATTGCCCTATACATTGCACCGCTATCAATATAGACATAGCCTAAACATTTAGCCAACTGCTTAGCAACTGTGCTTTTGCCACAAGAAGACCATCCATCAATGGTAATAATTATTTTTTTCATACTGAAGGAAATACCAATTCGAGACGTAAAATAAATTAAAAGTCGTTAACGGCATCATTTTTTTGAGGCAAAAAGAAAAGATATTAAACCCACATTTTGCAGTTGAAAACGATTACAAGAAAAAAATGCTGCAAAGACAAGCGTTTGCTTGATTATTTGATCTTACCATAGTTCACTATATTTTCGACCAAAAAATCGGCTCAACCACTCGTCTTTATTGCCTTTTTGCCTTTCATTACGATCCCAACTGCAAAATCCGGGTTTAAAAAACGCCCCGATTTTCGGAGCGTTTCTATTATTACGATGATGATTTCTTTTCTTTTTTCTTGGGTTCTTCTTTGACTTTAAAAATAATTCTCCCGGCTTCTTTGTCTAATTCTGCAACCATTGTATCTCCTGCCTTAATAGTCATGTTCAAAATCTCTTCGGCCAGAGGATCTTCAAGATATTTTTGAATCGCGCGATGCAATGGACGAGCACCAAACTGACTGTCATATCCTTTATCAGCAATAAAATCCTTGGCATCTGCCCCCAATTCCAATGTAAAACCAAGATTGATTAATCTTTTCATCACTCCTTTCATGAGGATATCGATGATATTGAAGATATTGTCTTTAGTAAGAGAATTGAAGATAACTACATCATCAATTCTATTTAAGAACTCGGGACTGAAAGTGCGTTTTAATGCTTTTTCAATAATAGCTTTATTGTTTTCATCCTGATTATCTTGTCGTGACTGGGTGGCAAATCCAACACCATCACCAAAATCTTTAAGTTGACGAACGCCGATATTGGACGTCATAATAATCATGGTATTTTTAAAATCAACTTTTCTGCCCAAGCCATCTGTAAGTTGTCCATCATCCAATACCTGTAATAAAATATTATAAATATCAGGATGTGCTTTTTCTATTTCATCAAGAAGAATGACACTATATGGCTTTCTTCTAACCCTTTCCGTTAGTTGACCACCTTCTTCATAACCGACATATCCGGGAGGAGCACCAATCAATCTGCTGACAGTAAATTTCTCCATATATTCAGTCATATCAATTCTAATAAGAGCGTCTTCACTATCAAACATATGTTTAGCTAGTGAGCGAGCCAACTCTGTCTTGCCAACACCTGTTGGACCAAGGAAAATGAAAGTGCCTATAGGTTTTTTAGGATCTTTTAACCCGATTCTATTTCGTTGAATCGATTTTACCACTTTAGCAATAGCTTCTTCCTGACCAATTACAGCGCCTTTCAATTCTTCAGCCATGCGACGAAGCTTATCCGTTTCTGCCTGCACCATTCTTTTTACAGGAATTCCAGTCATCATAGAAACGACTTCAGCAATATCTTCTTCTTCAATTGGAAAACGCTTATGTTTACTTTCTTCTTCCCATGCCTGCTTGGCTGATTCCAAATCTTCCTGGAGTCTCTTTTCTGTATCTCTCAAAGATGCTGCTTCTTCAAACTTCTGGCTTTTTACCACTTTATTTTTCTCCAGTTTGATATCTTCAATCTTACGTTCCAGTTCTAAAATATTTTCAGGAACATTTATATTTTTGATATGCTTTCTTGCGCCTACTTCATCTAAAACATCAATAGCTTTATCTGGAAGCAATTTGTCAGTCATATAACGATCACTCATTTTCACACAAGCTTCAATAGCGTCTTTGCTATAGGTTACGTTGTGAAAATCTTCATATTTATTTTTAATGTTAGTTAAAATTTCTATTGCTTCTTCGACAGAAGGCTGTTCAATAAGCACTTTTTGAAATCTTCTGTCCAATGCTCCATCTTTTTCAATATGCATTCTATATTCATCAAGTGTAGAAGCGCCGATACATTGCAATTCGCCTCTAGCCAATGCAGGTTTGAATATATTTGAAGCATCTAAAGAACCGCTTGCTCCACCCGCTCCAACGATAGTATGAATTTCATCAATAAATAAAATTACGTCTCTATTTTTTTCCAGTTCGTTCATGATGGCTTTCATTCGCTCTTCAAACTGGCCACGGTATTTTGTACCTGCAACCAATGCGGCTAAATCAAGACTCACCACTCTTTTATCGAATAGAACTCTGGAAACTTTTCTTTGAATGATTCTAAGCGCAAGACCTTCAACAATGGCTGTTTTACCCACACCTGGCTCACCAATAAGAATAGGATTATTTTTTTTACGTCTAGATAAAATTTGAGAGACGCGTTCAATTTCATTTTCTCTTCCTACGATTGGATCAAGAGAACCATTCTCTGCTAAACGTGTAATATCTCTTCCGAAATTATCCAGCACGGGTGTTTTACTTTTGGCAGTAGTACCTGCGGGACCTTTAGGTGATTTAGGTTGCTGGCCATATTGTTTTCTTTCCTCATCAAAATCATCATCATCATTGAATTCCGCCTTTGGTGGATTGATGGCTACAAAACCTAATTCACTTTTGAAATTATCATAATCAACATCAAATTGATTTAAAATCTGTGTGGCAATATTTTCTTTATTCTTAAGAATAGATAGCATCAAATGTTCACTTTCCACCTGGGTAGATTTTAAAGACTTTGCTTCCAAAACGGTAATTCGAATTACTTTTTCCGCTTGTTTGGTTAATGGCAAGGAATTAATATTAGCGATATTTTTGCCGCTCTTATCCTTAACCGCTATCTCGATTTCCTTTCTGAGTTCATACAAATCAATATTCAGGATTTTTAGAATTTTAACTGCGGTATTTTCTTCATCTCGGATCAAGCCCAAAACGAGATGCTCTGTACCAATAAAATCGTTACCAAGCCTTAAAGCTTCCTCACGACTGTATGATATTATTTCTTTTACTTGGGTAGAGAAATTGTTGTCCATGGCCTTGAATTTAAATTGTTACAATGATAACGATTATTTGTATCGTTTTAGTTTACGGAATAG
>CALQJK010000005.1:0-21491 GCA_943330875.1 Chitinophaga pinensis | reverse complement strand
TTATAGTATTGCGCTGTTTGAGGTTCAGGTCTAATATAAATATGAATTTCTTTTGAATGATTAATCCTAGATCTCTGAATTTTTTCACCTTTTCTGTATAGGTAAATTCCTTCTTTAACTCCAGGGTATTGTATAATTTTATTTGTAGAGACTCCAAATGATTTGATTTTTTCAATATCTAAATTTTCCGGTATCAGGATTTTTGTTGCAAGCAAGAAACAAGGTTTGTTACCTAAGGCATGTTCGTTGTCATTTGTGTAAATAGAAGGAATTCCTAATAGTTTTGCAACTAAAGGCGAGTGAAATGAGCTTTGTGAAACGGCTATGTCTGGTTGATGCTTTTTTAGAAATCTATATAGTTGTAAAACTCTTACAGGATATCCAATAAGTTTGCTTTTGAATTTTTTCCCATAATGCTTACCTACAATAGTATGAGTCATTCCTCTCTGATTTAACAATGCTATTGTATTGGCTAAAGGTCTTGATGTAATGATAACTTCATGTCCTTCAGATTCTAATTCTTTAATAAGGTCATAAAACATATTGACATGTGGAGAATTAGAGATATCAAACCAAATTTTCATGATACTTATTTTTATTTGAATTATAATACAAGTGATTTAAATAAATAGTTAAAGAATAAAACATCCAAGACTGTGTCCATCTCATATAGGATATTTTGTTCTTGTAAAACCTGGTTTTTTGGTAATAGAAATATCCTTTTTTTGATTGCATATTTTTAATTGACCATAGAAATACATTTTCAATTAGATCTTGATATTGTTTTGTTTTTTTGACTTTAGATAAAGTAATTGTTAATTGTGCTACTGCATGCATGTCAATTGGATAGGTTTTATTGTAGTAATATTTTGCAATACCATTATTTGTAAAGAAATTATTGATATAGAAATCAAAAGCTTTATTTAATTGTTCTTCGTACTGTTTATCTTTTGTATAATTATAATAGTCGGCTAAGCATTCTATCATGTATCCTGTATGAAAGTTATCTATCCATTTATGATGCTTTTGTTTTCCATAATACCAAGAACCATTTTCGTTTTGATGATTACAACAGAATTCAATTAATTTCTTTGCTTTTTCTTTCAAATAAATTTCAGATGTGTAAGAATATATTCTTGCTAATAGTTTTGCGCCTAACATAGAGGCATTAAATACAATGCTTTTATCAAGAGGTGAATAAGACAATGAAAATGAATTACTAGTTTCTTCCATCGTATTTAAATTATTTAAAATGAAATCACAAGTACTTCGCGAGATTTTTAGTAATCTCTCTTCTTTAGTAATATCATATGCGTCCAAAATTGCATTTGCAATAAAAGAAGAGGTTACTATTGTAGGAGTTCCTTTAGGTAAAAAAAAAGCCTTTGATTGCCAGTCAAAATTATAACCCCAACAATACCCTGCATATCCATCTGTTTTGAGTAGTATTAATTCTTCTGTTAGGTATTTTATTTTTTCTAAATATTCTTTTGAATGATCTTGTTCGTATAATTTACAGTAGGACGACAAGAAGATAGCTAATCCTTTAGGGTTATATCCTTTTTTAATACCCGCAATTTTCCTGAAATTAATTGGTGAGTTCTTAAAAAATTGAATCCATATCAATTTAATAATGTTGTTTTCTTTAATGAATTTATTTCTATAAATCAGTTCGCTAGTAAGACCATCATAAGGGTCGTAACCTTTATAATTTTCTTTTTCGCAATAAGATTTTAATTTAATGAACGCGTTTTTTATTATCTCATTTACCATTTACCTAGTCTTTGATTTATAAATTTGTCAAGTTGATTGAATAATATTTTTATATAATTCCCTGTAATCATTATAAATCTTTTTTGTATTATTTGTATTTTGATAATTTCTTTGATTCTCATTGCTTTCATTTTCTATTATGGTTATTAGTTTTCTCTCAAAGTCATCTGTATCTCTGTTTTTAAATAGGAGCGTATCGTCTGGCCGATTTGTTACATCCGATGCTAAAACCTTTTTATTTAAGAAGAGAGCTTCTCTTATTGTTAAGGAGTCTCCATCTGTATTAGTTGGTCTTACTACTATATCTGATTTTTGAATTAATTTATAAAAAGGGAGATCTATATTGATTAAAAGAAAATTATTTCCTATTTCTAATTCAGTTATAAATTTCTGGTATTTATGAAAAAGCTCTGCTCCATTTTCCAAAGAACTCACTACAAAAAAGAAACATATTTTTATATTTTTCTTAATCAGTCTTTCTGCAACAGTAATACACATATCAAGTCCGTATAAATCTTCATTATTGAATTTGATTAATTTTGAAGCGTTTGCACAAATTATTGTTTGATTATTTTCTTTTGCTATACTAATTCTGTCATTAATGATTGAAGGGAGTTTTACTAATTCATCTTTTATAGGGGGGATAAATGCATGTTGTATAATGTATTTATTTTTTGAAATTTTATTTTTGATTTCTATATCTTTATTTACAAAAATTAATTTATTTGAAAGTCTATAAAAATAGTTGTCTATTCGATTAGATAATTTATATTTTCTTCTATGACTAAATCCATGAAATGTAAGTATTGTTTTTTTTAGAAAAAGTTTACTTATAATTAGATGTGATTTCTTTAAAATTATATTCCCACTGTGAATAAAAACGACATCGGAATTTAAAATCTTTCTTAAGTATTGTATTATATTACAACTCCGTAAATTAAAACTATCTCTCTTTTTTTCTTTCGATTCGTCTATAATATCAATTAAGAAATCGTTTTTTAAAAGCTGTTCTAGCCTTTCAATATGAATGCTTATACCACCTGCTGGGGGAGATATGGGCCCAATTATTAACAGATTTAATTTCTTATTATCCATATTATTTCTTTATGATCAGTTTGTATTTTTTTTGATTATTGTATTCTAATTCTTCATATTTGCATTTTCTTATTATAAATTCTTTGTCATTCCCAAGTAATCTTTTGATATTTCCCCTTAATTGCTCTTCATCATTTTTATTATATTGTTCTGTAACGACAACTTTTATTTCTATTGATTTGTCTATTTTAGATTGATGAACCTGAGCCATCTCTAAATGGCTAATCCCTTTAAAAGCATGATCAATACAACTAATTATACTTCCATCTTTAAGTTCTATATATTCACTTGCACGACCTTCTATACTTTTAATTTTAGGACAAACTATATTCTCTATTAATCCATTTGATTCTACTTTAATAATGTCATCTACTTCATATCTGATTAGCGGAAAACTTTTATTTATTAAACTGGTGGTGATTATTTTGTTCTTTTTATATTCATTAATTGAATATAATGGGAGTGTATAATATTCTTTATCTAAGTTTTGTGCTATTGCTATTGTTCTTTCTACATTACCATACCAATCATAAATTATTGTATTTAAATATGATTCTATTTTAAGTCTTTGGAATTCATAAAGTGTTTCTGAAGAAGTGAATGATACGGGGATTTTGATATGGTAATTAATTTTTTCTAATTCGGTAACAAATTTGAATAAATAACTTGGAAATGCTTCTATTGATACAGGGTTAAATTCTTTTATTAATGAGAATAAAAATCTAATATTACTCTCATTAATATTGGGTCCTGATATAAATAATTTATTTTGTTTCTTATCATATTGATAGATTTCATTTTTTCCTAGAAATCCTTTTATTGATAGAATAGATCGGCCTTCCTTAAATCCATTTGATGTTCTGTAGAATTGTAAATATGCTTCTTCATTTAATATACTTCCTGGTGTTCGAAATACAGTTAATGGAGAGCCAGAAGTCCCACTTGTAAATGCTTTTATTTTAAGATATTTATTTCCTACGAATATTTCATTAATGCTGTCTTTAATTATGGTCTTATTGATTATAGGGAGTTTGTTGATATCGGTAATGTCTTTTATATCATTTGAAAGTATCCCATTTTTTCTGTAAAAATCTTTATAAAATTTAGAATTCTTAATAGCATTTCTAAATACTTCAAGAAACTTACTATTATATTTATCTAGGATTTTATCATTATGTAATTTATTGTATTCATCTATTTTATTGATTTTCTTTTTTATAATAAGATTATGCTTTGCGTAATATTTTAAATTTGAATTCAATTTCTTTGTAGTTTTTTAACAATTAGCTAAATTAAATAGTTAACTTTTTATACTACATGTTTATAGTCATACTATCTTCTGATATTTTTCAATGACTACAATAAAACTTAATTTCGTATAGCTATTTCATTTTAATATTCGATCGAAAATTGGCATATTTTATTTTCTATTATTTTAATGTAAATAATAGAAAAATGATACGGTTGTTTTTGAATATTTAATTAGTATCGTCTATCTAAGAATTGAGAAACTTTGAGCAGCAAAAAATATGGGATTGTAAAATAACTCTGACAAGTTTTAATTTCTCCTCCGAACAATAATTTAAAACTATTGATACCTATTAAACTCTTGTTATCAGTGTTTAGAGCGTACCCTCCAAAATCGTACGTGAAGAAGCCTTTGCTTTTGAAATAGAAGATATCATGTGATGTTAATAGTTTATTTGCAATACTAATTGTTTGATTATTATGGTTATTTTCTAGTCTCTTGGATACAGACTGGAAAAGTCTAGTAATTCCTAGATCTTTATCTATTATATAACTGTGTGCAACAATAATTTCATTATTATAAGTTGCAAAACTTGTAATAAAATTTTCGCCAATTTCTTCAATTGTTTTCCTCTTTATTGAATAAATTTCTTTCTTCTTAGAAAAACTTTCGCTAATTTCTATAAATTCTTTTATATCATTTTTGAAATCACATTGGATATTCATTTTTTCACCCTTTCTAATATAATTTCTTGTATTTGTTGAGAATGAATTAAATAATACGTCTGTATTTTTCTTTAGATTTATTTCAATTGTATGTGATTCATTTTTTATTAATAGGGGTATTTTCTTGAAAACACTTTTTTGTACAAACTGGTATGTTCTCAATTTAAAAATGTCTTGAAATTCTTTATTATATCTAAACCATGTTTCTCTTACTTTGAAAAAATAAAAATCCTTTTTAAAAATAACCATATGTTTTAAGTTTTATTTATTTATACATTCTGTGTAAAAATTCAATGTTTTTATTGCCACAATATCGCAATGATATTTTTGATACGCATTTTCTTTTGCGTTTTTTATGATAGATTTTATTTCAGTAAAATTATTGTGTAGTTTTTTTAGTACAATATTCAATTCATCCTGTGATTTGAGATCAAACAAGTAACCAGTTTTGTTATTATCTATCATTTCTGGTATTCCTCCAACATTAGAAGCTACTATTACTTTTCCAGCTGCCATACATTCAGCTATTGACATTGGTAAGGATTCATGATTTGAAGCAACAATTAGTATATCTGATTGTTCTATAACAGGTAATAATTTTTTTTCATCAAGCCATCCATGAAATACAACCAATTGTAATAAATTATTTTCATTAATGTATTGTAGAATTTTGTTTTTATAATTTATATCAATAAAATCACCAACTATATTGATGGTGTATAAAATATTATTTTCTTTAAGTTCTTTTATCGATTTTAGAATGTGGATTAAATTCTTATTATTGTTTATAACGCCTATATAAAGTAACCTATTATCTGTTTGATTCTTTATTTTCAGATCAAAGAAATATGATTTTATTGCATTTGGAATAATTTTATATTTTTCGATTTTATACTTGCTATATTTATTCTTTGAGAAATTCGATAGGTGTATAATTTTCTTTGGCATTAATATTATTTGGATTAATCCATTGAAATACCAAATTAATTTGTCCTTTTTAGATGTCTTACTTTTTGCTTCATCAAATGCCATTCCATGTATTGTTTGCAGATATTCAATCCCTTTTATACCAAAAATTTTTGTCAGAAGGAAAGAATTGCCAGTTTCATAATGAATGATATCTGGCTTCATTTCTTGTATATATTTATTTATTTTTCTCGTACAAGAAAATATGAAATTCATTGTGTGAAGACGAAAAGGCCCTTCTGAAAAATAATGTATTTCAATATTAGAATCAAACTTCACAATTTTATTTTCTTTGACTTCTCTGCTGGGTACAAGTACTGTAATATTGATATTTTTAGATTTAAATCCATGTAATAGATTTATTGTTGCAGATTGAACTCCACCTTTAATATGATTTAATGCTAAGGGTAATTCTGGTGAAATTATTATTAAGTTAATATCCCGCTCTATTTTTATTTTACTTTCATTTGTTTTCATATGGCATTAAATATTTAATTATATGCTTCTAATAAAGTCAATTCATTTTTCTTGTTTACATCCATTTTATTTGTACTTATTACATTTTTTTCAAGTTCTAAATATTTATTGTTTTCAAGAGCTTCTATTATCTTTTTTGCAAAAGAATCAGCTTCAGGCTTAGCAATGAGACCATTTGTATCGTTAATAATATATTCTGGGAATGAACCAACGGAAGTCGCAATCGTTGTTTTCCCTAATGCGTTTGAAGTCATTAATACACCACTTTGTGTTGCATCTCTATATGGACAAACAATGAATTTTGATTCTTGTATATAATCAATTAATGCAGATGTTTCTATATAATTTGAATGTATTTCTATATTTTTCTTGTATTTTAATATGATTTCATGGTCAATTAAATTCTTATAGTATTGTTTCCCTATGATTAAAAATAACTGTTTTGGGTATAGTTCAATTACTTTCGGAATGGCTTCAAGCAAAATATCAATTCCTTTATAGTATGATATTCTTCCAAAAAAAGTTATATACTTTCTTTCGTAATTTTTATTTTTTATGTGTTTTTTATTTATAGTATAAGGCTGTAATGAAATTGTTGAAATCGGTTTTTTATATGTAGTATATTTAGACAAGAATTGTTCTTTTGCATATGCTGAATAAAATAGTATTGAGTTAGAGATTCTTAAAAAAACCCAATTGGGAATATATTCTTTCCAAGAATTTTCACCTGAGTGTGGTATAGGATCATGAATTGTTACTACTACTTTTTTATTTATTAAATATGGGGCTAATCCCATTGCTCTTGTTGAATATGTATCAAAATGGTAAACATCTATTTTTAATTTTTCAGCAAATGTCATTAATTTATATCCTAAAATGAATGTATTCAAAGTAAGACTTCGCTTTCTTTTGTAAACTATAAATTGAACACTAGCAACTCCATTGAAATATTCTTTAATTAAGTTCCATTTCTTTTCTCCTAATACATTCTCTGGTTTTTCAATGAATTTTAAATGATTGATTTTATCTACATCTATAATTGTTGTATTTTTTGATTGATTTGATATTTCAATAAATACATGCAGAATTGTTTTTTCTTTTATGCTTTGAATAGTTTCTAAAATTGCATCTAGAAAGTTTGTTGATGTATAAAAAAATATAGATTTCATAATTTATGCAGGGTTTAAAAATTTAGTTGCTTTTTTTAATCTGAATATTGCGAATACTAATATTATTAACCAAAACATTATAAATGTTAATTTGTGAAATAAAAATTTTGAGGATAGTTGAAAAGTTAAAACGCCTATTATAATACTCAAGTAAAAAATCAGGGTATCTTTTATTGTACTCATTTTATTTTTTATTAAAACAAAGTCTTGTATGACATGAAAAAATAAAAACGATAAGAATATGCCATAATTTACTACAGTTAATGTCTTGAAGAAGAGTAGTCCTAACGCACAGCATATTACATTTATAGAAAGACTTACTAAATTACAAATCATATCTATTTTCTCTAGCCTCATTGCTACTAGTAAATTTGCCTGTAAGTATAATGTAGGGAAAATAAGTATCACAAGAAACATTTCCTTGCAATATTTTGCGGTATCTAAATATTTATTTCCAAATAATAGGGGTATTAATTTATCTGCATAAGCATATATTAAAGTATAGCTTAAAAAACCAAATAAACTATATAAGATGAATATATTCCTATAAGTTTTTTTCACTTCAATGATACTTGTATTGATTTTATTTACTAATACTGGATATACAGTGTTTGATATTATTATAGGTATTATATAAATTATTGAAAGCAGTTTAAAAGATATTTCATAGTTAACAACATCCTTTATTGTTAAATATTTCGAAACGAAAATATTTCCTATTCTCCAATTGATTATAGAAATACTTCCGATAATAATAAATGCCCAGTTATTTTTTATAATATTTTTTACTTCATTATAACTTAAGTTAAGTTTTGCTATTTCTTTTAATTGAATTTTATTTGTACTATTTAATTTGATAAATAAAACCAATGTTGTTATTCTTAAGGCTATAAGTAGAATGCATAAGACTTCAATATTTATTTTGGTAATCAAAAGTAATCCTGCCAATGCAAGTTTTAAAATCGATTCTATTGTCGTTAATACAAATGACTTATGCTGTTCTCCATTTGCTATGTTTATATATTTTATTACATAAATTATATTGTCAAAAACAATATTAAAACCAAATATTAATGATAGATATCTTATTGTTTCATTTTCATATAAAGAATAGGCCACTAAATTATTAATAACTAAAAATGTAATACCAATAATAATTTGAATTTTAAGAAATTGGTTTATAAGTTTATTTTTTTCTGTTACATTTATTAATTCTCTTATAAACCAATTACCCAAACCAAGTGTGGAGAACCCAAGTATAAAGGAGTATATAGTATTTGAAATAATATAGTTCCCAAAGTCTTCAGTCGAATAATGTCTTGCAACTAGGATGAAAAATATGCTTAATAATATATTTTGTAAAATATTCGTAATTATTCCAAAGAAGCTATTTTTGAATATTTCATTTTTAGTATAAAAAGTTATGTCTAAATACTTATTAATCATTTCTATGGAGTATAGTATGTATTTTGTTTTGGAATTTTAGGATAAACTATTAACAATGATAATATCGCCGTTATCAGAATGCAGAGTTTAATATCTCCAAATGAGTATGTTGAATAAAATCCAATCATCCAGCAAATAATTGATGCGATTAATAAAACAGGGGTTAATTCTTTTTTCTTAAAAAATGAAATAATTCCATTTATAATGGGAGTTAGAATAAATATTGAAAAACATAAAAATCCAATAAATCCGATTTCTGTAAGATATTTCAAATACCCACTTTCAGGATGATCAAAAGTAATAAATTCATTTTCTCTTAACCATACTTGATCTGGGTTGTGTATAGATACGTAATTCGCATAATTTCCAATTCCAATTCCAAATGCTGGGTTTTTTAAAAATATTTTATATGCATCATTCCATATGGAATTTCTGAAATAATAAGCATCTTTCAAATCTGTCCCACGATTTAATATGAGTAATTTATTTTGATAAATTAATATTATTGCAAAAGAAATTATGCTTATTATGATTAATGTTATTTTATATCTCCATTCAATAAAGAAAAATATAAATCCAATCCCTAATATAAATCCCAACAATCCAGATCTTCCTCCAGTTGTAAGTATACCTAATGCACAAAACAATATTAGTATGTAATTCAGTATTCGTTTATTTTGATTCCTTGGGAATGGGATGAGGCAAATAAAACTTAATGCGCCTAGATATTGTGCATATACCTGTGGATCTGAAAAAAAACTAGGGTACCTATATCCTTCTGAAGATATGATATTAGGGTTTAAATTATTAGATAAAGAAAAATGTATCCCTAAAATAAATTGAAGAATTAAAAAGACAAATGATATACCAAGTGTTATTTTAATTGAATTAATAAATGTATAAAACAACATTTTCTTTTGTAAACACTCTTCAATAAAAATCATTGCAAAAACCAAAATAAACAAAATATTTGCTAATTCTAGATAGTTTTCCAGATCAACTAAAAATTTACTTGTTATTAATCCTATAATAATAGATACAATTAAGACTATACTATTAACTCGATAGATAAATTGTTTATTTTTTTTCTCTTTATCTTTTTTATAAAAAAACAGTAGAAATATAAAGGAGATAAATATAAATGAATTTATTTCATAAAATACCTTAAGGCCTAATAGTGGTAAAGCAATCAAGATGAAATTGAGGTATAGAATATTTTTATTCTTTTTATTGAACATCATCAATAAAATAAAAACGCATGTGATTGCAATAGCTAATATATTTAAATAATTTAAGCCCATATTTTTTTTATATAGTGAACTAAATTCTTTTTTTCAGACCATACACCCGTCATCCTGCATATATTTTCTGCGAATGAAACATTTTCTGGGATATTGAATCTTGGTATTTCGTATATTTTATTTTTATGACTTTCATTTATGTATGAGTTCTCTGTAGTAAATGCAATCTCGTATCCTGATTCTTTTAGAAAATTTATTTCTCTTGTGCAATAATTTCCATTTGGATAAGCAAATTGAGTAACTTTTTTTCTTATGCAATTCTCTAGAATTGCTTTGGATTCAATAATTTCTTCTTTTGATTTTTTATCAGTACACTTTGTTAGAATAGGGTGAGTGATAGTATGACTTCCGATACTTATATTTTTACATTTACTTATTTCAATTAATTCTTCTTCGGTCATTGCGTCTCCTTTAAGTTTGATTTTTAATTTTATATCTTCAAGTATTTTAACTCTATTTTCATCATCAATTAATTTCAGATCGTTTACTGTACTTTTTATTAGTTTATTTTCATGAGCATTTTTAACGTATGTCCACCAATAGGCATCCCCATTTAATATAGGTTGTGTTGTTGTGAAAATAGATACTGGGACATTGTATTTTTTTGCAATGGTTACTACATTATTTACATTGTTTTTCCAGCCATCATCAATTGTAAATATTACGGCAGAAGAAGGGAATTTATTTTTAGTAGTAAGTATTTGTTTCAATCTTTCAACTGAAATGAATTCGTAACCGTTTTTAATAAACCATTTTATGCATTTTTCAAATAGCTGTTTACTTGGGCTGTGTGAATAAACCGATGTGATTAAGCTGCTATTCAATGTGTTCGCCTTTGCTTTTTTTATTTTTCCAATACGTATTAGATATAGTGCATAAAGCCATGCTCCTATATTTCTCATATTTATTTTCATGTCTATTTTTAGATTAAATTATTTCATCCCTTTTATTAAATATTACTTTAAATTATCACTGAATTATTTTACAATTTTCTTTTGAAAATAATATATATCCTAATGAGGGTAATATTATTTTCGAAATATTATTTTCATTTTGAATAATACTATTGTTTTTCTTTTTTTGTTGAGAATTGTATGGATCTTGAATGAAATTAATAGGTTTATCTTTTCTTTTTTCAAACTCAATATTGTAATAGTCATTTAAGAAATGTTGTAAATTATCTATTTCTATGTGTGGAATGACTAGTTCTTTATCTCTCCAGTATATAAAGTTTATCACGCCATTTATTGTCAGAATTTCATTTTTGTTTTCTTCTTCAATGTAAACGAATACAATTGATGGTAATAGAATTTCAAGGTGTTTCGATAAATTGCCTATTTTATTTGGTTTTATTATATAATTTAATGGGCAATAATTTGAAAACCTTTTTTTAGTTAATAATTCAGATACTTTTTTTTCGCAATTTTCTTTTGTATAAATCGCGTGCCATTTTTTGTTCATTTTTTATATTTTAATTTGTATATAGTTTACCGTATTCATAACCATAATTTTCTGCGTATTTATTTTTTATAAATCCTCTGTTTGAAACTGCATTGAAAATTATTGCTGGGTTCTCCATTGGATAAATTTCCAAAGTCATGTCTATTCTTTTTATTATATTTTTTGGAGTGTAATTGTGTCTGACTACATAAATTGTTGTATTGCATAATTTGGATAATTCATAAGCATCTGTTATCATTACAGTTGGTGCAGTGTCTATTAAAATCAAATCGAAAAGTTTTTCGTATTTTTTTAATAAGATGGCTATTCTTCCATTTAATAATATTTCAGAGGGGTTTTCAACTTGTTTTCCACTTGGTATTATATATAAATTTTCATAAGTACTCACTTCTCTTATAATGATATTATCATCTATATTATTATTACATAAATAATCACTAATACCAATTTCATTTGATGCTATTCCAAATATTTTACTCAATCCTGGTTTGTACAGATCTAAATCAATTAGTAACACTTTTTTTCCTGCCATAGCATTACTAATGCCAAGATTTGATATAACAAAACTTTTACCTTCACCAGGGATGCTTGAAGTGATTAATATTTTATTCTTTATTTTGTTAATTCCTAAATAATGCAATGATGATCTGATTTTCCTGAATTCTTCTGACAGTAGTGATCTTTTTTTTGGGGTAATTAAATTTGACTCTATCTTATTCTTGTACGAAATTTCTCCAATTACAGGAATACTTGTCATTTGATCTAAATCTTTTCTGTATAGAATTTTATTATTAATAAGTTCTTTTGTATTAATGAAAATTATTCCGATAATTAATGAACCTAATATTGTTAATAAATATATTATTGGTTTATTTGGGCTTATTGGATATTTTGATGAAAGTGGACTATTTATTATTAAACTTTCCGCTATTGTTGAAGCATAAGTTAATTCACTCTCTTCCTTTTTTTGCAGTAAAAATTCGTATATATTATTCTTTGTATTTTTGTCTCTTGACAGTTGAATAATTCTTTTTTCTTTCAATGGCATTGTACTCAATACACTATTATAGTTTTTATTTGTAGCATTTAAATTTGATTTGCTTAGATCTAAATTTTTTCGTTGGTTTTTTAAGTTATCTGTAATGCTAGTTTTGATTTTATTGATTTGATCTTTTAGAGAAACTAAAATTGGATTGTTTTCAGCAACAGTTTTTTTTAATTTCTCATACTCTAATTCTTTATTTTTCAAATCATTCATCATATTTGACATACTTGGATCAATTAAGCCATTTGTGTAAGGAATAATAGATGCTAAATCTGATTTTTGATTTTTTATTGTTAAATCGATTTCGTTTAATATTGATAATTGGATATTTATTTTTGCTAATTCTTGATCATTATTGCTTACGTCTTGTAAATAAAGTTGTCCTTCGGAACTGATATCATTTCTCCCAATAGATTTTTTATATGATTCAATATTTTGTTCTATAGAATCAAGATTACCAGTTACAACATTTAATCTTTTTTCTACGAATTGCAGTGTTTCTTTAGCTAAATTATTTTTTTGCTCTATTGAAGTATTTATATAGTATTCGATGATATTATTTAGAATATCTTCAGCTCTTTTTTGGTTTTCATCTTTATAAATTAAATTAATTATACTCGATAATTTATTAGAAGCTTCTATTGTTAATTGATTACTCAATTTTTCTGTAATATCTTTTACTGGGATTAAGGAGAATCGTAAATTGTCATTTAGTTTTAACTGGCTATTTTCATTTCTGCTGATTTTCAAATTTCCATATTTTGTTTTATTCCAGTTATTTATTTGTCCTATATAAATTCCATTTATATAAATGGAATCGCAATTTTTTGGTATAAATATTGAAATATCTTTCGCCTCGATAATGGCGTCTGGATTTGATATCTCTATTTTTATATTTGCTTTTTCATAAGCTGATATATTCCTAAATCGTCCTTTAATGTAAATTGGTGCGTACAGTGATAAATGCTTTACAACACTATCTAAAATTTTTCTTGATTGTAATACTTCAATTTCATTTTCGATAATTTTTTTGCTATTAATTATATTAAATGATTCTAGTATTTTAGAATCATCTGTACCTTTTTTTTCATCTTTAATTAATAATGTAGCGGATGCTTCGTATTTGGGATTTGTATACCGTATATAAATAAACGCACTTGTTAAAAAAACTAATCCAATTAAAATAAATAATGGCCAATATGAGATGTATTTATTTATAAGCGATAATATCACATTTTCATCTTCATTAAATTTTGTTTTTATCTTTTTATTTTTAACCGTCATGATTCAATTAGTTTATTTTTTGGGCAATCAGTACTGCTACTATTGATAATGCACTCAATATGGTTGGTAACAATTGTTGATTCCTATTTGCACTTATTACTTTTTGTTTGTTAGGTTCTACATAAATGATATCATTAGGTTGTAGATAGTAATAGTTTGAGGATAAAAATTCTTGGCTGTTAATATTAATTCGTTTAATATTTCTTTTACCTTGAATCTCTCTAATTAATAACAAGTTGTCTTTTTTACCAAAAACGGTGATGTCTCCAGCTATACCAAGTGCTTTTAATAATGATATCTTTTCATTAGGAACATTTATTACAGTTGGTTTTGCCACTTCACCAATCACTGTTACTTCGTAATTTAAATGTCTTATTGTCACAATAGGATCAATCAGTAGCTTTTCATCCAGAATCTTTTTTGTTATGGTATCTCTTACTTGTTTTTTTGTAAATCCTGCAACTTGAATAATTCCTACTATTGGAATTTGAATGTTGCCTTCCGAATTGACTAAATAGCCACCTGAAACAGATGCCCCATTTGATGTTGATGTTGAAGTTGTTGTATAGTTCGGAGTATTGAAAATCGCGGATGCCTCTGTACTCAAGCTACTTATGTTGATACTAAGGATATCGTTTTTTTGTATTAAAGGCTCTTTATCTTCATTTATTGTTTTAAATGAAGTGTCTCTAGCATTTGCGAAATAGGTAGTTTGTTTTGTATTGAGGCAAGAACTAAATGTTAGCCAATTAAATAGTAATAAAAAAACAATACTAATATTTCTGATTTGAAAGGTATGATTGGTAAAACGTATTATTCCCATAACTATTACTATTTAAGGGATTTCTATATAGATGGATAAAAATCAATCAATTTGAATTTATATCAACTGATTATTAAAGGCATCAAAAATTGGACATTAGAAAATTAGGCATTATCAGTAGGATGAGGATTGTTATTATTTGTATATTGCAAATTTGATACTATTCATTTAATTATAAAATAATTAGTATCATATTTTTTCTTTGAATGAATTCTTTACTGTGAATAATAATAGTATCGCGTAACTTTGTTTTTTTTATATCTAAAAATATATGAAATATTCATTAATGATTTGCTCAATACCAACTGACAAAGATCATGGTGTCCATAACATTTATCTCAATTAAAAAAACTATGTAAATACATGAAATAGCCATAATAAAATTTTCAATACCAACTGAGCATGATAATAAAGGCTATATTATGTGACCAAACTAAAAAACTATATTAATACATGAAAGAAGTAGTAGTCATTGCCGCAGTAAGAACTCCAATTGGAAGTTTTGGCGGATCTTTAAAATCTTTTTCTGCCACTCAACTTGGAGGCTTTGCGATTAAAGCTGCTGTTGAAAGAGCAGGCATTGATTCCGCAAAAGTTGATGAAGTGTACATGGGCGCTGTTATTCAGGCAAATCTCGGACAAGCGCCTGCGAGGCAAGCAGCCAAATTTGCAGGATTGCCGAATGAAGTGATTTGTACAACAGTTAATAAAGTGTGTGCAAGTGGCATGAAGTCGATTGCCTTGGCAGCACAGAGCATCATGTTGGGTGATGCTCATGTAGTGATTGCTGGCGGAATGGAAAGCATGAGTAATGTTCCCTTTTATTCAGACAGCATGAGATGGGGTAACAAGTACGGTAACACGATGTTGCTTGATGGTCTGGTAAAAGATGGACTAACGGATGTGTATGATGGTAAAGCCATGGGTGTTGCTGCAGAAATGTGTGCTTCAAGTTGTGGGGTAAGCAGAGAAGAACAGGATGCTTTTGCAATGGAGAGTTATAAAAGAAGCCAGGCTTCCGTAAATGAAGGAAAATTTGAAGCTGAAATTATACCAGTTGTCATTCCGCAAAAAAAAGGAGAACCATTGCTGTTTTCAAAAGATGAAGAACCTTTCAATGTAAAGTTTGATAAAATACCTGAATTAAAAAGTGCGTTTTTAAAAGAGGGTTCGGTTACGGCTGCGAATGCGTCTACCATGAATGATGGTGCGGCTGCATTGGTATTGATGAGTAAAGAAAGGGCTGAGGAATTGGGATTGAAACCCATTGCTAAGATTGTATCTTTTGCAGATGCAGAACAGGCTCCGGAGTGGTTTACTACAACACCTTCTTTAGCGGTTCCTAAAGCCGTTGAAAAAGCAGGATTAAAAATGGAAGACATTAATTATTGGGAATTGAATGAAGCATTTGCTGTAGTTGGCATTGAAAATACTAAAAGAATGAATTTAGATGCTAAAAAGGTAAATGTAAACGGAGGCGCAGTTTCATTGGGTCATCCTTTGGGGTGCAGTGGGGCTAGAGTTGTTGTTACCCTAATTAATGTGCTCAAACAAAATGGCGGAAAATACGGTGCAGCGGGTATTTGCAATGGCGGAGGCGGAGCGAGTGCAATCGTTATCGAAAACTGCTAATTGCTTTTCTTTTTGTTTTATGGTATCGATAGAATAAATTTGCAACTCGTTAATTTATAAAGCATAATAAAATTAAGATATTACAATGAGACAAATAACTTTCAGAGAGGCATTACGTGAAGCGATGCAGGAAGAAATGAGATTAGATGAAAGAGTATTTCTAATGGGAGAAGAGGTGGCAGAATATAATGGGGCTTACAAAGTGAGTCAGGGTATGCTTGACGAATTTGGTGAAAAGCGTGTTATTGATACACCAATTGCAGAATTAGGGTTTACGGCTATTGCGGTTGGTGCTGCTCAAAATGGATTACGCCCAATTGTTGAATACATGACGTGGAATTTTGCCGTGTTGGCTTTGGATCAAATATTGAACACTGCATCTAAAATGTTGGCCATGAGTGGCGGACAAGTTGGATGTCCAATCGTTTTCAGAGGAGCTAATGGAAGTGCTGGTCAGCTTGGAGCGCAGCATTCTACAGCATTTGAAAGTATGTATGCAAATATTCCAGGAGTAAAAGTAATTTCAGTAAGTAATCCATACGATGCCAAGGGTTTATTAAAAGCAGCTATCAGAGATGATGATCCTGTTGTTTTTATGGAAAGCGAATTGATGTATGGCGATAAAGGGGAAGTGCCTGAAGGGGAATATATCATTCCAATTGGTAAAGCAAATGTGGTAAGAGAGGGGAAAGACATAACAATAGTTTCTTTTAATAAGATGATGAAAGTAGCTTTAGGTGCTGCTGAAGAATTGGCTAAAGAAAATATCAGTGCGGAAGTAATTGATTTGCGTACCATTCGTCCATTGGATTGGTTCACGATATTAGAAAGTGTAAAGAAAACAAATCGGTTGATTATTGTTGAAGAACAATGGCCATTTGCTTCCATATCTTCTGAGATAACTTTTAGAATTCAGAAAGAAGGATTTGATTATTTGGATGCGCCTATTCGCCGAATTACTTCAGTAGATGCGCCTATGCATTATGCTCCAAATCTTGTCGCAGCTTACTTACCTGATGTTAGTCGTACCGTGAAATTGGCTAAAGAAGTTTTGTACATGTACAAGTAAAGTCATTTTTAAATCATATTTTATGTTGAATAGCTTCCACTGGTTTGGGAGCTATTTTATTTTTAGGGTATTAATAATACAGACAATCAAATTTCAACCCGGATTTTGCAGTTGGAATTGTGATGAAAGGAAAAAAGGCAATAAAGACGAGAGGTTGAGCTGTTTTTTTGGTCGAAAACATAGTGAACTATGATAAGATCAAAAAAACAAGCAAACACTTGTCTTTGCAGCATATTTTTCTTGTAATAGATTTCAACTGTAAAATCTGGGTTCAATAAATAGGTATTTTCTACTAGTCTAAATGTTAACAAATTCAAAATAACATCTTTATCTTTAGGCGATAGTAACATAATATAATATGTTGAGATTGGTTTTTTTTCTGCTGATTTGTAGTTTTTTTTCTGCTAAAACTTTCGGGCAAACCCCTGTGCGAATGTCTACACAAGTGGGGTATACTTACACAGAAAATTTTGCAGACATTAATAACTGGGTATTCAAAACGAGTCCTACTGCTGATGGTACATTTACTGCAGGAACCGGGTCCTCTTCTTGGAAGGGAAATGTCGTTCAGTCAACAGGGATTGTTTCTGATGGCAAAAAAATAACAACTGCCACTACAAGTTTTACAACAACTACTTCTGGCGGTGTTCAAAAGGGAACAGGGAATTTAGTTATGCTTACAACTGGTGCAACAGATAGTACCAGTGCAGTAGCATTTGATTGGTATGTAGATTTTACCAGTGTAAATGCAGGCACAATTAGTTTTGATTGGAGTTCATTGCCTAATAGTTCCGGAGATCGAAAATCTACATTGAAAGTTTTTACAAGTACTGATGGAGCATCTTTTTCTGAATTATCGGCTGCTCAGGTGTTGAATTTTACCAATAATGTTTCAACAAGCGGAAGTATTACCAATATAAATCTTCCTGCATCATTAAATGGATCATCAACAGCAAGAATAAGATTTTATTTATTTAATGCAACAGGGGGAACAACAGGATCAAGGCCAAAGATTAGCATTGATAATTTAAATGTAACAGCAGTTTTAAATACACCATGTACAACGCCTACCTCTCAGCCCACATCAATTATAATATCGCCAATAGGAAGTTCCAATATTAGCGGTTCCTTTACAGCGGCTACAGCTAATAGTTATTTGATTGTATTAAGTGCAAGTAGTTCATTAAGTGCGCTTCCTGAAAATAGCATTACTTATGCTATTGGAGCTGATTTGGGAGATGCTGTAGTCGCGTCTAATGATGACAGCCTGGTATTTAATATCAATTCATTGAATCCCTCTACATCTTATTATTTGTTTGTTTTTTCACAAAATAATTTATGTACCGGCGGACCGTTGTACAATACTACTAATCCATTGGTAGCATCATTTACTACAACCTCAGGAATATCACCTTGTGTATCGCCGTCAAATCAGCCAACCTCCTTATTATTTAGTAACATCACTACCAGAGGTCTTCAAGGAGATTTTATTGCGGCATCAACTACGGATGAATATTTGGTAGTAAGAAAAACAACGGCTACATTAACATCGTCTCCTGTGAATGGAATTTCATACAATGCAAAGGATTCATTGGGTGGAGGTGTTATCGTTTATAGCGGCCCTTCGCTTTCTTTTCTGGAAGACTCCTTAAATACTGGAACGACTTACTATTATTTCGTTTTTTCAATTAATTCACAGAATTGTTTTAATGGCCCAGTGTACAATACCATATCACCTTTAACTGCAAGCGCAACTACTTTATCCATTACCTCATCATGTGTTGCACCCTCAAATCAACCGACCAATCTTTTGCTCAATGGAGATAATAGCACGGTTTCGGGTTCCTTTACGGTCAGTAGTGATGCAGATACTTATTTGGTGTTGATGAGTACTTCATCTTCTCTTACGCAGACTCCAGTAAATAATACTGTTTATACTGTTGGTGGAACCCTGGGAAATGCAACAGTGATTTCAATTTCAAGCTCAACTTCTTTTTTTAAAAATAGTCTGACCGCATCAACGATTTATTATTTCTTCGTTTTTGCAGAACAATATTCAAGTTGTTCTGGTGGCCCAAAATATAAATCAACTTCCCCCTTAACACAGAGTTTCACAACATTGTCTTCTGGTGCATACAATTATTATTTTGGCAATATGCATGCTCATTCGAGTTATTCAGATGGCAATAAAGACAGCACCGCTTTTACACCTGCTAACGATTATGCCTATGCTAAGAATTCTTTAGGGATGGATTTCTTAGGTATATCTGAGCATAACCATGCAGGGGCAGGGATGAATAAAAACAACTGGCCCCTTGGTGTAGCACAGGCAAATGCGGCAACTAATTCAAATTTTGTTGCCCTTTATGGACAGGAGTGGGGTGTTATTAGCGGAGGAGGACATATACTTATTTATGGGATAGATTCTTTAATAGGATGGGAAACCAACAACTATCAGATATATGTTGCAAAAAGTGATTATACTGGTTCGGCAGGATTGTTTAAAAGATTGAATATAAATGGTAATGCTTTCGCTTCTTATGCACATCCTGCCAGTTCTGATTATAATAATATCGCCAATGTGTCCTATAGTGGTATAGTTGACAGTGCTGTTGTTGGATGCGCCATTGAAAGTGGTCCTGCATTTTCAACAAGCACTGCTTATAATGACTATCCTACCTCGATGTCCTTTCTGAGTTACTATACCAAAATGCTTTCTAAAGGCTATCATATTGGACCTTTCATGGATCATGATACACACTATACTAATTTTGGGAGAGCAAATGAAAATCGACTTGTAGTTTTGTCACCTTCATTGACAAAAGCTAATTTGGTTGCAGCCATGAAGGCCAAAAGATTTTATGCAACAGAAGATATAGATACAAGGGTAACCTTCACCATAAACAATCAGGTTATGGGGAGTGTTTTTTCAGGCAATACAGCACCATCGATAAGTATTATTGTAAATGATCCAACAGCACTTTCCAACGCAACAAAAAGCATTAAGTTAATGTATGGTATTCCTGGAAGTGGAGTGACTCCATCGATTTTAACCAGTAATGCCAGTTCAACTTCATTGAATTATACACATAGTAGTTTGTCTGTAGGTTCAACAGGTTATTATTATGCAGATATCACGGTGAATGGTAAACGAACTATTACTTCTCCCATTTGGTACACCAAGACAAATGTCGTTTCAACTCCTTCCATTATTATAGGAAGTGTTACAGGATTTGGAACACAATTGGTTAATACAACTTCAGCAGAAAAAAATTATACGGTATCAGGAACTTCATTACAAAGTAATCTTACCCTTACTGCTCCTCAAGGATTCCAAATCTCTACTACTTCTGGCTCAGGGTTTTCTGGAACATTATCATTAATTCCAACTTCAGGAACATTAAATACAACAATAATTTATGTTCGATTTAATCCTACAGTAAATAAAATTTATGCAGGAAATATTACCCATGTTTCAACAAATGCTGTAACACAAAATGTCTCTGTATCAGGAACTGCTTACACAACTGCCACTGCATGTAATAGTTACCTTTGGAACGGGACTACATATACTACATCCGGAGATAAAACTTACACTACTACTGTAAACGGAATTGATTCTACTGCAACATTGCGGTTAACCATTAAAGTTAGTTCTTCATCATTACAAACTATTTCAGCCTGTAACAGTTATTTCTGGAATGGAAATTCCTACACAACAAGTGGAATGTATTCTTACACGACTGCTAACTCCGTAAGCTGTGATTCTGTAGCGACCTTGAATTTAACCATCAAGGGTTCGTCAACATCAACGCAAACTATTTCCGCCTGTAACAGTTATTTATGGAATGGAAATTCCTACACAACAAGTGGAATATATTCCTACACGACTACTAATTCCGTAGGCTGTGATTCTGTAGCGACCTTGAATTTAACCATCAAGGGTTCTTCAACATCAACACAAACTATTTCCGCA
>CALQJK010000004.1:0-21827 GCA_943330875.1 Chitinophaga pinensis | reverse complement strand
TACTTCGTGCCAGTATATAATGAGTCTAGAAAAAATATTATCAGACTGATTTTTATTGCCTTATTTGTAATCATTATAGCCCGGTTATTAACATTGCAAATTTTTACGAGTAAATACAAAGCTCTTGCTGAAGACCAAGGAATGTTCCGGAAGGTAATTTACCCTGACAGAGGAATTATATTTGACCGTAAGAAGAATGCCATTCTTCAAAATACGAATATTGCTGATTTAATGGTCACGCCGAATAAACTTAAAGGCATCGATACTTTTGCGTTGTGCCAAATCTTAGAAATAGATACGGTACAATTCAAAAAGAAAATAATAGAGTTGATTATAAAAAACGGGAGGTCCAGGCCATCTGTTTTTGAGGCTTTATTAAGCGATGAAAAAACAGCAAAACTAAACGAGTCTCTTTATAAATTCTCTCCTGCGTTTTATCTTCAGGATCGTTCGATAAGAAGTTTTCCTTATGATGCTGCAGCTAACGTTTTAGGATATACGGCAGAAGTGGATACTAATTTTTTAAAAAAACATCCTTCCGAAGGTTATGTCGCAGGTGATTATGCAGGGATGACCGGCTTGGAAAGAACCTATGAAAAAGTATTAATGGGAGAGCGTGGAATTGAATATTGGAAAAGGGATAACAAAAACAGATTGACAGAAAGACTGGAAAAAGGTCGTTTCGATACTACTGCAGTTGCAGGACAAAATCTATATACGTCGATTGATATTGAACTCCAGCAATTGGGAGAGAAACTAATGAAAAATAAATTAGGATCGATTGTTGCTATTGATCCTAAAACCGGAGGAATACTTGCCATGGTAAGTGCGCCTACTTATCAGCCAAATTATTTAACGGGAAGCAATAGACGCAAACATTTTTCCGAATTATTTCTTAATCCAGCTTTGCCGTTATTGAATAGAACAGTGAGCGCAACCTATTCACCGGGATCTACTTTTAAAACCTTGCAGGCGTTGGTAGGTTTACATGAAGGTGTAATTACAACGGATACAAAATTCACCTGCTCAGGGGCCTTTTATGGTTGCGGTGGTGCAAAGCCCATGCATTGTTTGGATTTAGGGACTTTCGATCTGCGAAACGCTATAGCAGTTTCTGACAATACCTACTTCGCCAATGTGATGCAAAAGGTTATCAACAACCCGAAATTTCCAACCGTAGATAGCGCATTGTCTAATTGGGATAATTACATGTACGGCTTTGGGTTAGGCCATAAACTTGGTGTTGATATTCCTTCAGAAAAATCAGGTAATATTCCCAAGCCTGCCTATTACAATAAAATATACGGTAATGGAAGATGGAATTTTTGCACTTTCAGATCAGTAAGTATCGGACAAGGAGAGGTTTCGGTTACGCCTCTTCAAGTGGCAAATGAGATGGCTTATATAGCAAACAAAGGCTGGTATTATACCCCACATGTTGTTGATTCCATTGATGGAGGAGATAAATTCGAGTTGCTTAAAAAGTATAAAAAAACAATCAATCCCACATTTATTCCGGAGTATATATTTGAAGCAGTTCATGATGGGATGCAAAGCGTAGTGGAAAGAGGAACTGGTGTAGGAGCTAAAGTGAGTGATATAGTTATTTGTGGAAAAACGGGTACTGTTGAGAATTATTATAAAGGCGTCAAACAGCAAAATCACTCTTTCTTTTGTGGATTTGCCCCAAGAGATAATCCTAAAATAGCTATTATGTGTGTGGTTGAAAACAGTGGACGATTTGGTGGAACCTATGCAGCCCCGATTGTGGGCTTGATGATTGAAAAATATTTAAAGGATTCCATCACAGATAAAGCAAGGCTGGCTAAGATTGAACAATTGTCTAATCTTAATTTAATGCCGAAAAGAATTTTTATTGAAATAAGAAAACAAGATTCTTTACGTCACGCAAAAGATTTGGAATACTTACTTTCAAAAGGGTATATAAAATTTATAAAAGACACCGTTGGTTTGGATGAAGACCAGATTGATAATGACGAACTTAATAATTTGAAAAAAGAAAAGCCAGTAGAAAAGAAACCTAATGAAAAAGAAGTTAAGTCGGTGGGAATATTACCATCACAAAAAAATAACATCATTTTAAATACTAAGCCGAAACCAAAAAAAAAGTTGACCAGACCTTAATATGTATAAAAGAAGACCAATCATATCAACTGAAAAAGACTGGGTAATTATATGGCTGTATGCCATCATTGCCGTCATTGGATTGTTGTGTATATTTTCGGTGGAGTATAAAGCCAACGACGATTTTTTTAAAAGCTTACTTGCATTTAAGAAAAATTACAGTAAGCAATTTATCTATCTTATTGTTTGTATCGTACTGGCTACTTTTATTCTGCTGATGGATAGCAAGATATTTACTGCAACACCCAATATTTTATACCTGCTGGGAATAGGCTTAATGATACTTACTTTTTTTATTGGAAAAAATGTGAATGGCTCTAAAAGCTGGATTCCATTGGGCTTCATGAATTTACAACCTGTTGAAACCTGTAAGATTTTTACTGCATTAGCATTGTCAAAATATTTATCAAGACCCGAGACAAATTTCACCAAATCGAAATCTCATCTCATAGCTGCCGGCATCTGCTTTTTACCTATTGTTTTTTCTTTGCTTCAGAATGAAACAGGTTTGGCATTGGTGTATTTCACTTTTTTACTCCCAATGTACAGAGAAGGGTTCCCACCAATTTATTTGATAGCTGGAGCCTCTCTTGGAATACTATTGGTAACAGCTTTATTGTTTACCGCACTCCAATTAATTATTGCCATTTCATTATTGATCATGTTTTTAATTTATTTTTTGAAGAGAAAATTTAAACGAAATAAATCAATTTTAGTTTTTCTGATTGGCGCATGGATGACGAGTGTTTTATTTGTAGGATTGATTGTTCCTTTTTTATTTAAACATGTTTTTCAAAAGTACCAGGCAGATCGTATTTTTAGTATGGTGGGACAAAATAATCCTTACGATAATGAAACCACTGCAGATTTCTCATCAGCTGGAATCAACAAAAAGAAAGATAAAGCAGATAAAGAAAATTACAATGTAAAGCAATCAAAAATCGCCATTGGCTCAGGTGGATTCTGGGGAAAAGGATTTTTAAAAGGAACACAAACTCAAGGAGATTTTGTTCCGGAACAACATACAGATTTTATTTTCACTTCATTGGGAGAGAATTTTGGATTTATAGGATGCACCATATTGATGTTGCTTTATCTTGCTCTGTTACTTCGTATTGTACTGATTGCTGAAAGACAAAGAAGTACGTTTAGTAGAGTATATGCCTATTCCGTTGCTTCGATTATTTTCTTTCATGTGGCAATTAATATTTGTATGACAATTGGACTTGCCCCAGTTATAGGAATTACATTACCGCTGATGAGTTACGGAGGGTCTTCCTTATTAACTTTTACCATATTGATTTTTATCCTTGTAAAATTAGATGCGGATAGACAGATGGTATTACGATGAGAATGGTTTGATTATTGAAAGAGATTCAACTGTGTTATGCGTTTTGTTATTTTTTTCTGTTTACTTTCTATAGCATAAAGTGCGGTATGTTCATGTCTTGTCGCAAGAATGATTTCCGTTTTTTTACTATGCGCTTTAAATAAATCCAATACTAATTTCGGATCATTATTTTCTTGTGATAAATGAGAAAGTAATAAATGAGATAAAGAATCTGATTGGTGGGTAGTAAAGAGATCTAATGCCTGTTTGTTAGACAAATGCCCATCATTGCCACTGATTCTTTTTTTAAGATGGAAAGGGTAGTGCCCATTTTCGAGCATATACTCATCATAGTTAGCTTCTAAGAAAACAGCATTACATTCTTTGAAATGTTTGATTACATGATCGCAAACCGAACCAATATCAGTAAATACGCCCACTTTGATGGAATTGTATTCAATAATAAAACTGGTCGGATCAATAGCGTCGTGGAATTTCGGAAAGGCGGTAATGATTAAATTGCCAATAGATACAGGGTTGTAGCTCATTAATGGAATTGCCTGGCTCTTTGGAATAGGTGTTCTACAATTTTGCAAGGTTTGATTTGTAATATGAACTGGAAATCCATATTTCTTGGCTAAAACTTCTACTCCTTTAACATGATCAATATGTTCGTGTGAAATAAAAATGGCTTTTACCAACTCCATGGAAAGATCGAGCGACTTCATTCTTTTTTCAGTCTCTTTACAAGATAAGCCCGCATCAATTAAAACGGCTTCTGAAGCATTTCCAATGTAATAACAATTGCCATTACTGCCGGAATTAAGTGAGGTGAAAAATATTGACATGGTTACAAAGGAAACCATTTTTTTATAGAAAATTGTGGACTAAAATTTATTTACCGAATTCAAGCAAGTATTTTTGCCAATAAAATAAAAATATTCCAATAACTTCAATTGAAGCACTCTTACTCATGATGAAAATAATACCATTAAGTGAAGGCAGTTATACGATTGACCATACAAAAGAATTTATCCCTTTTGATAAAAATTCCGATGATTTACAAAAAAGGTCCACTGGAAGTTTGCTTGTAGAAATTCAGCCATTTGTGGTCATTACAAAAAAGGACATTATTCTTTTGGATTGCGGACTTGGCTTTACTAATAAACAGGATATACTGCTCATTCATCAAAATTTAATCAATAACAATATTGATCCTTCAAGTGTTTCTAAAGTTTTGTTGAGCCATTTGCATAAAGACCATGCTGGCGGAATTGGCAAGTTTGATCAAATACTTCATCGTTCTTTTTTAAGTTTTCCTAATGCCACTTATTATATTAACAAAAGCGAATTAGCATTGGCTTCAAAACCTGGCAATCCATCTTATAAGCCCGAAAAATTTGAAGTGCTCAACAGTAGCTCTGCTCACTTGGTATTGTTGGAAGACAATGGAATTATTGATGATTATATACATTATAGTACCACTTCAGCACATTCACCCTTTCATCAGGTTTTTTGGATAGAGGAGGACAGTCAAAAAGTATTTTATGGTGCAGATGATGCACCTCAGCATCAACAAATGAAAAGTAAGTTTGTTGCCAAATATGATTTTGACGGAAAAAAAAGTATGCAATTAAGAGCTGACTGGTGGCAAAAAGGGAAAGAGGAACATTGGACATTTTTATTTTATCATGATATCAAAACCCCAATGGTGACACTGTAGTGTTAATTTTTAGAATTATTTTGAAGTGCATCATTCCTTTTGTCTTTGTGTTGCCCCATTCTTTTTTCGCGTAACTTTTTTACAAGTTTATCTTTGAATTCACGGTCTTTTTTATAAAATAATTCTGTTCGTTCGTTTCCAAGAATTTTGAAAAAGCGGTCTCTGTAATTTTTTTTAACATTCAATAGTGCCTCTTCTTCATCCAGCTCTGGAAGGGTTTCTTTATGAATAGCTTTCAATTCTTTATTGTACTCTTTATGAACTGGCCAAAAATGCTGCGCTTCATTTTCAGACAGATTCAACTGTTCGGTCATGTATGCAATATAAAGTGCTTTAATATTTTGATCGCCTTTGTTTTTGGGTCCATTGGGTTGATCCTGACCAAATGCAGAAATGGTTATCAAAGTGAACAAAACCAATTTTAGTAAAAACTTTTTCATTTTTCTATGTTTAATTATTTAAAGCAGCAGCTTTTTATTTTCTTATTGTAGTCTCTGTAATTTTTAATTGATGAAGATAATTACCCAGCGTTTCCCCATCATAAAAATCATCATCTTTCAATATAATTTCTTTCTCATCGGATAAAGAAGCAACCAATGCAGCATTAATATCCAGACCGTTTTCTTGCAAATAATTAACCACATCTTCCTCCTCAAGACTGTTTAGTTTATCCTCAAAACTTTTGCTGATTAAAATGCGATTTGCTTCTTGCATCACATACGCTGAATAATTCCTGTCCTCCTCAATAATACGATTGCGTTTAATAATTGTAGTTATAGAAAGTCCAAGAAGTGCAATGACAACAGCAGCTATTGAAAATCTTAAAATTTTAGTGTGTAACGGGAGGGCAACTATTTTCTTTTCATTTTTTATTTTAAACAGTACTTCATCAGCAAGATTGTCAAAATAATTCACAGGTATGCTATAAGCCTCTGTGTTATTAATAGTAGTGTGTAATGAATAGTCGGGTAAACTTTTTATGCTGCTTAAAAGGGTACTAGAAAAGTCTTCGAAATAACCATCGGGTAAAGTATATACATTGTTATTTGGAATGGCCGCAATGGTTTTACTTATACTTAAAAGTTCGTTTTGTATGTCGTTATTTTTTTGCATTGCGGGATTGTTGACTTTTGCTTATGTATGATATTTAATTATTTAAAATAAAACGTTCTATTTTTTTTACAGCATGATGATAGCTTGCCTTTAAAGCGCCCTCACTTGTATTGAATACTTTACTCATTTTTTCGTAGGGCATTTCTTCAAAGTACCTTAACATAAAAACGGCTCTTTGCTTTTCAGGTAATTTCTGTATAGCTAATTGAAGTTTCCATTCAAGTTTATTGCCATCGAAATAACTATCGGCTTCAATTTTATTGGACAGGTTACTTATTTCGTTGCTGAATGAAATAAGGTTTCGTTTTTTTTGTTTGTTTAAAAAAGTCAGACTTTCATTTGTGGCAATTCGAAAAAGCCAGGTATACAATTGACTGTCTTCTCTGAAAGCGTCAAGGTTGTTCCAAACTTTAATAAATAAATTCTGTAAAATATCATTTGCATCTTCGTGTTCTACAACCATCCTTCTTATATGCCAGTAAAGTTTTTCCTGATATTTCTTTATGATTTGTGTAAATGCAGCATCCTTATTAAGGCCATTTTTAAATTGGAATACAAGGTCATTATCGTCAAAAAAATCAGGCATATTCACAAAAGTATATTAGCGTGGCCTAAGACCTGAGCCGCATCAAAAAGTTTAAATAAATAGTATAATAAACGGAAGTAGGGGGTTTATTTTTTTCTTGCCATTGATTTTAATGCAGCTTCTACAATATGCAGCGCATCAAGTCCGTATTTAACCAATAATTCAGCAGGTTTTCCGCTTTCCCCAAAAGTATCGTTGGTTCCGATAAATTCAATAGGTATTGGACATGATCTTGCTGCTACCTGGGCAATACTATCGCCCAATCCGCCGATAACATTATGTTCCTCTGCCGTTACTGCGCAACCTGTTTTATTTATAGAAGCCAGCACTGCTGCAGTATCCAAAGGTTTAATGGTGTGCATATTAATCACATCAGCATGTATGCCTTTTGTTTCAAGAATTCTGGCTGCTTCAATTGCAATCCAAACCAGATGCCCACAAGCAAAAATAGATACATCATTACCTTCTGCTAAGATTTGTGCCTTTCCAACAATAAAGTCTTCCTCTTTGGTGAAAATTGGCCATACAGGTCGTCCAAACCGAAGGTAAACAGGCCCTTCAAATTTTGAGATTGCCTTTGTTGCTGCTTTAGTTTGATTGTAATCAGCAGGCACAATAACGGTCATGCCTGGGAGCATTTTCATCATGCCGATATCTTCTAAAATCTGGTGTGTTGCGCCATCTTCCCCTAAAGTAAGGCCTGCATGAGAGGCGCAGATTTTTACATTTTTCCCACTGTAAGCGATGCTCTGTCTGATTTGGTCGTATACTCTGCCAGTAGAAAAGTTAGCAAAGGTTGTGGTGAAGGGAATTTTCCCGCCGATCGTAAGACCCGCTGCAACACCCATCATATTCGCTTCTGCAATTCCACATTGAATAAATCTGTTTGGAAACTCTTTGATAAAAGCCTGTAGTTTCATTGAACCAGCAAGATCTGCGGTAAGTGCAATAATATTTTCATTTTCCCTTGCGGCTTCCACTATTCCATCTCCGAATCCACTTCTTGTGTCTTTATTCCCCGTTACTTGTATATTAGAAAGCATAATAATTTGACTGAATTTAATGTAATAATTTCTTTTATATTCTTAATTTAAATAAGCGGTTTCTTCATTTTCTAAACCCTGTTCCCGATTTATTTTTAATTCCCATTTCCAGGCGGTTAACATCATATCTTCCAGATTGTATTTAGGAATCCACCCTAATTTTTGTTTTGCCTTTTCATTATCGGCATAAATTTCTATGACATCTCCAGGTCTTCTATTTGAAATATCATAATTTAATTTTAAGTCATTACATTTCTCAAAAGTTTTGATGACTTCCAATACCGTGTATCCATTACCGGTACCAAGATTAAATACTTCACAATTGGTATTATTTTTTTCTTCCAATAAATAATTCAGTGCCAAAGTATGTGCATGTGCAATATCTGAAACATGAATATAATCTCTCACACAGCTCCCATCTTTTGTCGGATAATCGTTTCCGAAAACCTGCATTTTAGGCAGTTTTCCGATCGCGGTTTGTGTAATAGCTGGAACGAGATTAGCAGGTTTCCCCAATGGAACTTCTCCAATTTCATTAGAAGGATGTGCTCCAACAGGATTGAAGTAGCGCAATAAAACAGCTTGAATATCATTACTGTTTATAACTTGTTGTACAATATTTTCACCCATTTGCTTGGTATGCCCGTAAGGAGATTCTGCTTGTTTCATGGGTGTTTCTTCCGTTACTGGAGATGTGTCTGGGTTGCCATAAACGGTACATGAAGAAGAAAAAACAAAATGTGGTACTGAAAACTCTTCACAGCATCGTAAAATATTGATTAAAGAATTGATGTTATTATCGAAATAGCGTAAAGGATTTTCTACAGATTCTCCAACTGCTTTGTATGCCGCGAAATGAATAACACCAATAATAGCTGGATTTTCCTGAAACACTGCATGCGTATCGTCAAAAACACAAAGATCAACAACATAATTCTTTACTTTAACACCAGTTATTTTTTCTACACCATTCAGCATATCGGGATTGCTTCTGCTATTATTATCAACTGAAATAACGCTGTATCCATTTTGAATTAAATCAACAAGGGTATGAGAACCAATATAACCACATCCACCTGTAACTAAGATTTTTTTCATTTTATCCTGTTGCTATTTTATTTAATAATAAATCTCGAAAATAAAATCAAATGTAAAGAAAACATAAGTCTTTCCATCACGTTGCCAATAAAAGAATTATTTGTTAGGCATGAGGATAAAGGTAATGAAGCAATGTATAAAATAACGCAGCCAATAAGCCACTGATAGGAATAGTAAGAATCCAAGCCCAAAGTAAGTTTACGGTTACACCCCATCTTACTGCAGACAATCTTTTGGTTGCACCAACCCCAATTATTGATCCTGTAATAGTATGAGTAGTACTTACCGGTATTTTTAATGCTTCCGTTACAAATAAAGTAATGGCGCCAGCGGTTTCAGCAGCTACTCCTTCGAAAGGTGTCACTTTGGTTATTTTTGTACCCATCGTTTTTACTATTTTCCATCCACCGCTCATTGTACCTAAAGCAATCGCTGCATAACAAGCCAAAGGAACCCACCAAACCATATGGTCAAGACTATAGAGTTGAGGATTATAAGCAATTAGTGCAGCCATGATAATACCCATTACTTTTTGCGCATCATTTCCACCATGACCAATACTGAAAGCTGCGGAAGAGACTAATTGTAATTTTTTGAACCAGCTATTTGCCCTGTTGGCATTCAATCCATTTAAAAACAAGGTGAAAGTTGCCATAATGACGAGCATGCTTGCAAGCAAAATCCATTTGAAATTAGACCCATGAAAAATTATTTTCAAAGTAGGGTTCTCAAAATGTGTTTTTAATTGAGTCGGATCGGTAATGATATTATTATTTAAGAAGACTCCTATTCCAATAAAAATAAGTAAGGCAATTATTTTGGGCATCCATCCTTTTTTGAAGGAATGAATAAACCACAGCGAAATGATGAAAGCAATGAGCATTCCTATTACAGGGGCGAGTAAAATAAAAGAAATCGTCTTAAATACGGGCTCTGAATTTATTGAAGAAAATCCGCCAAATGCAATAGCTGCTCCACCAAAAGCGCCTATCAAAGCGTGAGAGGAAGAAGAAGGAATACCATACCACCAAGTAAATAAATTCCAGGTTATGGCAGAAAGTAATCCTGCAAAAATGACAATCAACATATTGAAGCCATTAACAACTTCAGGCTTGACTGTTTTGGCAATGGTATTAGCAACGCCATGGTCTTTAAAAATGAAGTAGGCGACAAAGTTGAACATGGCTGCCCAAACTACAGCTTGTCCAGGGGTGAGCACCTTGGTGGATAATACAGTGGCTATAGAATTAGCTGCATCATGAAAGCCATTGATATAATCAAAAATCAGGGCTAAAGCGATGATTATTATCAATAAGTTCATAGAATAAATTTTGTGCTGAATTGATGTGGAGGAATAGAATTAATGGTGAATGGTAATCATTTTTTTTATGCGTATTTCACTATGATTGATTCAATCACGTTTGCAGCGTCTTCACATTTATCCGTAACAACTTCCATAATTTGATAAATCTCTCTTTTTTTGATAACTTCTTTTGCATCGGGCTCTGTTGCAAATAATCTTTCAATACTCATATCAAAAATATCATCTCCCTGGTTTTCAATGCTGTTAATGGCAACGAGCGCATCCGTTATTTGACGCATATTTTTCATGTTGCGTAATTCGGTAACGGCCTTGTGTACATGAATACAACCTAACGCAATTAAATCCGCCATTTTTTGAATGCCGATATCATTTGGGTCTACATTGTAAAAGTTAATCTTTTTTGCTGAAGCATAGATACAGTCTGCAATATCATCAAGAGCTGATGCTAAATAATGGATGTCTTCTCTGTCAAATGGGGTGATGAAATTCTTGCCGAGTTCTGTAAATATCTGATGCGTATAATCATCATTGATATGCTCCATATCTTCCACTTCCTTTATCAGTTTCCCTCTCTGCTCGAAATCAGGTTCGCTTACGACGTCTTTAAGTTTTGCCCCCATTTTTACCAGCACTTCCGAAACGCTTTCAAATAATTGATAAAACACCCTGTCTTTCGGAAGGAAAATCTTAAGTATTGTATTAAACGCCATGTTTTTTTATTTAGCGACAAAAATAGTATTGTTTTTAACTAATTTAACGATCGACAAATTCATTTTAGCGATATAGCCATTATTGATGCGGTTTTTATATTTTCTTTTAAAATTTTTTCTTCTCAAATATAATACTGGCAAGGGTTTTGTTTTTTTTGCACTATTAGCTGGGCAATAAGGCGTAACAATTTGGTAACATTCGCCTGGCTTTAATATATTATCAATAGGGGGTAATTAAAATTGCTACGTAAAAAGATTGGAGTTCTTAGCTTTTAAATAAGCCATAAGCTTATCTTTGCACCTTGTTTTTAACGTGTGTCATTATTCAATCTTATTCTAATTATACAATTGGAATATTAAGGCTAAACCTCTTCTCAAAATGTATAAAACTTATTTAATAGTATTTTCGTTTTTATTGTTCATCACATTTGAATCATGTATATCAAGCAAAAAATTAAATTATTTTGATGATCAAATTCCAGGTGTTCAAAAATTAGACTCCACTAAGTTGTTTAATATTCAAAGAATTAAACAAAATGACAGGTTGACTATTGTAATTAGTTCTACTGATCCTGCATTGACAGCATATTTGAACCCAAATGTCTCTTCTGTAAATAATATTGGTGGTTATTTGGTTGATTCAAAAGGTGCGATTGAATTTCCATTGCTTGGAAAAGTTGCCATTGAAGGCCTAACCTCAGTGGAAGCGGCCACGCTTTTAAAAGAAAAACTGGCTTATTTTTATAAAGATCTTTATGTGAATGTATCACTTCAGGGTAAAGTATTCTTTTTAACCGGTAGAGGTGGCGGGAATTTTCCTTTGCAAAATGAAAGAATGACTATTTTAGAAGCGGTTGCTCAAATGCCCAATAACGATCCCTATGATAGAAGAGATGATGTTTGGCTTATTAGAGAAGATAGTGGACAACGTTACTTTTCGAAGGTAAATTTGAATAGCAAGAAAATATTCGAATCGCCATATTATTATTTAAAAAACAATGATGTTATTTATATCAAACCAGGTAAATTCAGTAATACCTGGTTCAATACGGCTTCAAGTCCTGTTAGAGGTGTGATAACTATTTTTGGAAGTATTCTGGCGATGTTTTTAGTACTAAGAAATTTATAAAATATGAGTAAGCTTGATCAGAATATTTGGGAAGGCAATGTTGCCAAAATTGAAAAAGACAATAGCGGTATTGAAAAATCTTCAGCCGGTGCCTTTGATATAGATTTCAGAAGAATTCTTGCTTTATGGCCATTTATATTATTGTTTTCTTTGTTAGGGTATGCTGTAGGCAGCATTTACTTACGTTACGTAACACCCATTTACACTATTTCCACAAGTATTAGTTTAGAAGAAAAGGAAGAGGTTTCATTGGGACAGGCCCTTTTGGGAACGTCCAGAGACCCATTAAATGATAAAATTGCGTATTTCAAATCTCCTACATTAGCAGCTCAACTAATTGACTCTTTAGGAATTGAGTATCATGCAGAATCTCAAGGCCGATTTAAGAATAAGGATTATTATGGAATGTTGAGATGGGAAATCATAGTCAGTCAAGGTAAAGAAATACCAGAAATCAATTTCTCCATATTGCCGAATTCAAAAGGCTTCCATTTCGTTTCCGGCTCATCAAATGGAGAGGCTATTTGGGATGTGCCCTTTTATGTGAATAATGTAATGGTAGTGGTGAAGCAAGTTAAAGACGTTACAACACGGAATCCAATTTACTGTTATAATGTTAACAAATTGGCAGAAGCTTTCAGACTGAGTAGTGGTATTACGGTAACTCCATCAAAAGAAAGTAATGTTTTGTCTGTAAAGTATTCAGATATTTCCAGTGAAAGAGCCATTGATATTCTAAACGGGTTAATCAGATTACAAAATCAGGTAATGGAAAAAGATAAATCGATAGGCTTTTCTAAAGCTATTGATTTCATCGAACAAAGAATGGAGCCCCTGCGAAGAGAATTGGATTCCATAGAATCATCTTTGGCTGCTTTTAAAGCAAGCAGAGGATTAGCAGGTTCCTCAACAAACAGTGAAATATACCTTCAAAGAATGCAAGGCTATGATAATGAGCTCACTCGTATTCATATCATGGAAGCAACCATAAAAGCGGTAGAAGATTTCATAAAAAACCCCAATTTAAAAGACGCGGATCTTGCTTTTGTTGGTATAGAAAATACAGGATTGCAGGCATTATGCAGTCAATACCAATTGATGAGGATTCAGCGTGATAAATTAGCCCTGACTGCTCAAGAAACAAACCCTACTTTGATTCTTGTTGATAAAAATCTTGCGGACCTCAGGAGTAATATGGAAAAACAATTAGCCAGTTACAAAAACAATCTTAAGATTGCTCAAGATACTTATCAACAAAAAATTGGCAGCGCCAGTGCATTATTGCAAAATGTACCTATCATTGAAAAGGAGTTGATGGATAAAACCAGGTTTCAAAATATCAAAGAGGCCTTATATCTAACCTTATTACAAAAGCGAGAAGAAGCCTACATTGCTAAGGCTTCAGTGAATGTAAATACAAAAATAATTTTCCCGCCTTTGAAATCAAATGCCATTATTAAACCTGGCAAGTCTACCATATTATTAACATCGATTTTAATTGGATTATTCTTACCAATGTTATTTGCGATTATTAAAGAGATCACGAATAAGAAGATTATCTCTAAAAAACAGTTGCAAAGTATTTCGGATTTGCCTGTTTTGGCTGAACTCGAACAAGTGGCTAATACGGAGACCTATCCTTTTGTAATTGGTGGAAATAACAGGTCAATGTTTGGTGAACAAATACGCTCCTTGCGTACCAACATTAATTTTTATCTGAATGCTGAAAAGTCAACAAATTATATCCTTCTGACATCAAGTGTGAGTGGCGAAGGAAAATCATTTCTTTCCATGAATATTGCGAAGAGTTATTCCTTACAAGGAAAGAAAGTAGCTTTGATGGAATTCGATTTAAGAAGACCGAAGATAGCTAAAGCATTAGGTTTTAGCGAAGGTCAAAATGGGATTACTAGTTTATTACTCGGAAAGAGTACTGCTTCAGAAATTGTTATTCCTATTATTAATGACGAAAAAGAGCACTTAGATTTATTTCCTTCTGGAGCAATTCCCCCCAATCCGCAAGAGTTATTATCTGCTAAATATATGTCAACATTAAAGACTTATCTGGATGAAAATTACGACATCGTTATTATTGACACACCTCCATTTGGAATTGTAGCAGATGCTCAGATTTTGGGAGCCTGGGCAGATTTAACTTTAATTGTAACTCGTTTTAATCAAACAGTTAAAGAACAAATACAAGAAATCAACGAATGGCACAGCAGAGGCGTTTTTAAAAGTGAAGCGTTGATATTTAACGGCGTAAAAAATACTGGATATTTCGGTTATAAGTACGGGTACTATTACTATAAGCGTAAATATGGCTATGGTTATTATTCTAATTATGTTAGCGGAAAAAAAGACAAAGGAGTATATTAATTAAAAATAGTTGTTGCTTATTTTAATAAGAAATCTATAAAGACTATCTTCTTTATTCATCAAGTAAAACAATGTTCCAATAAAATCCATGTCCACTCAAAAAGATAATATTATTGTAACAGGTGGAGCAGGCTTCATTGGAAGTCATGTAGTGGAATTGCTCTTACAACATCAATATGCCGTAACCGTTATTGATAATTTCGATCCTTTCTATGATAAAAAAATTAAGCAAAATAATATCAGTTCCTTCATTTCTAATCCTGATATAACTTTTCTTGAGCTAGATATTCTAGATAAAAATCAACTTGAAATTCAGCTAAGCGGCGACTATAAAGCCATTATCCATTTGGCAGCAAAAGCCGGAGTAAGGCCTTCTATTGAAAATCCAACTTCCTACCAGGCAGTAAATGTTGCCGGAACACAAAACCTGCTTGAAATCGCAAGAGTAAAAGGCATCAAACAATTTGTTTTCGCTTCTTCCAGCAGTGTTTATGGAGTAAATAAAAATATACCATGGCAAGAAAGTGATGGATTGTTATTTCCCATCAGTCCTTATGCAAGTACAAAAATTTCTGCTGAGTTAATGGGGCATGTGTATAGCCATCTTTACGGGATTAGATTTATAGCTTTACGTTTTTTTACGGTATATGGCCCAAGACAAAGGCCAGATCTGGCTATTCATGCGTTTAGTAAAAAAATATTAAATGATGAGCCTATAAACTTTTTCGGTGACGGCAGTACGAAAAGAGATTATACTTATGTAGATGATATTGTCGCAGGAGTTTATAGCGCACTTCATTATACTTCCTCTGATTATGAAGTATTTAATTTAGGCAACCACCATACTGTTTCATTGGCAGAAATGGTCAATACTTTAGAAGCAGTCTTTGAAAAAAAAGCAATAATCAACAAACTACCCGAACAAATGGGAGATGTTTCCATAACTTATGCTGATATCAGCAAAGCACAACGTTTACTTAATTATAATCCTCAAACTCCATTTAATATTGGGGTTTCCAATTTTAAAGATTGGCTTTTGGAACAAAAAAAATAATTATTCGTCACCAGTTTTTATTCGATTTGAACAATGGCCAAGATTAAAGTTTTACATATTATTAAGTCTCTCGGTCGCGGTGGTGCAGAAGTATTATTGCAAGAGACTTTAATGATTCATGACAAGGATCAATTCGAATTTCATTATATTTATTTTCTTCCCTGGAAGAACCAAATGGTTGCCGGTATTGAGCATGCCGGAGGAAAGGTTAACTTATTCTCTGCAAAAAATAATATTTTCATTTTACTGCAAACCTTTAGGGTAATTAAATACATCAGATCAAACAACATTGATTTAGTACATTGTCATCTTCCATGGGCAGGGTTTTTGGGAAGGTTTGTTTATAAACTAATCAACATCCCTGTTTTTTATACTGAACATAATATTCAACAACGGTACCATAGCATTACTAAGACTTTAAATAAATTCACTTTCAATTGGCAATCGAAAGTAGTTGCGGTTTCAAATGATGTTGCCGTTTCTATAGAAAAAACCATCCATCCGAAAGTGCCTGTGACTACCATTTTAAACGGGGTAAATACGCTGTCGTTTCAAAGAGACTTGAAAGAAGGCATCAGCAAAAGAATGGAATATAATATTGATGCTGGTGCTGTTCTTGTTGGAACCGTTGCTGTTTTTAGATTTCAAAAAAGGCTGAAAGAATGGATTGATGTATTCAAGATGGCACATCAAAAATTTCCAAATATCAGAGGCTGTATAATAGGCGATGGTATTTTAAAAGAAGAAATCATGAATCATGTAACAGCTGCCGGCATGGAGCCGTATATTATTTTTCCTGGATTGCAGACTCATGTAAGACCCTGGTTTTCTGCTATGGATATTTTCATGATGACCTCCTCATTTGAAGGGCTTCCGATTGCATTACTTGAGGCGATGAGTATGGAATGTGCTATTGTATCTACAGATGCTGGAGGAATCAAAGAGGTTATCAGAAATGGCAAAGATGGCTTTACGGAAGCTGTAGAGGACTGGACCTTATTAGAAAAGCCATTAGCGTATTTGATTCAAAATCCTATGGAGATAAAAAGTTTTGGCAGTAAGGCAAGAGCAAGAGTTGAAGAGGCGTTTAGTTTGACTCATATGGTTAATCAAATCGAAGTTTTATACAAATCTGTTTCCAATCAATAATTTAAAAAATGGAATTCTCTCAAGCGCAACAAACAGACCTGCCGGAAATTATTGCCGTACTTAAAAAAAGTCTGGGAGAAAGTCTGTTGCCTAAATCAGAAGCCTACTTCATATGGAAACATTTAAAGAATCCATTTGGCCAATCTAAAATCCTTCTGGCAAAAGAAGCAAATAAAATTATTGGCGTTAGAGCATTTATGCGTTGGCGTTGGGTTAATGCTACTCAAACCATAACGGCTGTGAGAGCTGTTGATACAGCCACTGATCCACTGCATCAGGGGAAAGGGATTTTTAGCCAACTCACTAAGAGGGTAGTTGATGAATGTAAAAGTGAAGGTGTTGGATTTGTGTTTAATACTCCAAACAGTATTAGTATGCCTGGGTATTTAAAATTGGGCTGGTATGCTATTGGCAGAATGCCTTTGTATATAGGCCCAGGAAGTATGGCGCCGAGATTATTTTCAGAAAAGGCAATGGAGAAAATTTATGCAGGATACTCAACTAAAGACGTTTTTCAAAAGTTAAATAAAGACTGGAGTGTAAGCCCTGCGCCAATGATGATGCATACTCCTGTTAATTATGCATACCTGAATTGGCGGTATAACGAATGCCCGGTTGCTGTTTACGGTGCCGTTATAGAACCAGGTCAATTTGGTTTTATATTTCGCTTAAAAAAAGTAAATCGTTTTATAGAATTACGAATCTGCGAGCTTTGGACAGAAAATAGTGCTGCTGATAAATTAGCAAAAAAAGCCATTAAAAAATTAATAAGAGCAACGAGACCTGTTTTGGTTACTTGTGCCCCTTCTCCTTTATTTGAAACCTCTAAAAAAAGAATTCTTGGATTATTTGGACCAATGAAAAAAGGGCCAGTGGTTACTTTAAGACCTCTTGCCATTGATAAACTTAATATCTTTAATGAGTTTACTAAATGGAATCCATCCATAGGGTCAATGGAATTATTTTAAGACATGGACATCATAATCGTTATAATTCTCATAATATTGATCAACGCTTATTTGGTCAAGTATGTAAATGCCAGGTTTAATTTACGTTCAAAAAATTACATATGGACGTTGTTTGCCGTTCACTTTTTACTCACCTGTGCTTATATTGTTTATACAGCTAGCTCGAGAAGTGATTCCGTGAGTTATTTTTTGAGAACATCAGAAGCAACAGACTGGTTAAGCCTTTATGAATCTGGAACAAAGTTCATCGGGTTTCTCTCCTGGCCTTTTATTAATGTTTTAGATTTATCCTATTATTCAGTGATGATTTTGTTCTCTTTTTTCGGGTACTTGGGGATATTATTTTTCTATCTTGTTGCTGAGGAAAACATAAAAACCAGAACAATTTGGAATCAATTTAGTATTGTAGAAATCGTATTTCTTTTTCCAAATCTACATTTTTGGACATCTTCTTTAGGCAAAGGCAGTACCATTTTTTTAGGTATAGGATTATTTGTGTTCGGATTGAGTAGATTCAACAGAAGAATTATCCCTTTGTTCTTAGGAAGTTATTTGATTTTCATGATAAGGCCTCATATATTATTGGCAATTGTTTTAGCTGTCGTAATTGGAATTTTTGTAACTAATAAGGGTATTAAACCAATTTTTAAATGGTTGATTATTATCATTGCAATTGTTGTATTCATAAATATTAGTGACAGTGTATTGAAGTTTACTGATGTTGATAGTTTAGATATCACATCATCTTCAAAATTATCTCATCGGGCAAATGAATTGGCTAAATCTAACTCTGGCATTGATATCCAGAATTACAATATCTTTTTTAAATTGTTTACTTTTTGGTTTCGACCTTTATTTTTTGATGGCCTTGGAACGTTAGGATTAATAGTTTCTTTTGAAAATGTAGCTTATTTATGGATGTTCTTTGTTACAATGATGACTTTCTTTAAAAGGCGGTCTGATTGGAATGGATTTTTCAGAATCAGTTTATTTTTCTTTTTTTTGGGGTCATTTATTTTAGCACAGGTAAGTGGAAATTTGGGTATTGCATTGCGACAAAAATCTCAGTTTATGCCTTTCTTGTTTTTGCTATATTGTAAAGCGGTTTCTATTAAAGAATCACTTGGTCAACAAAGGGGCGCATCATAAAAATCGATAAAAAATAAATCTTTTATGCAAAATTCCGGAGTCTTCAATATATCACTTGACTTTGAGTTGCATTGGGGCTGTTTCGAAACCAAAAGGGAACTGAATACCCCTGCACAAGAATATTTCAACAATACAAGAAAGGCAATTCCTCAAATGCTATCTCTTTTTGAAGAGCATCATATTCATGTAACATGGGCAACCGTTGGGATGTTGTTTTGTAAGGATATAAAAGATTGGGAAGCACATATCCCATCTGTAATACCCAATTTCCATAATCATAAAGTATCTGCATACGAATGGGTAAAAGAATTTGGATTTTTTAGTGAAAAAGATCCCTTTCATTTTGCACCTGAAATCATTAAAATTATACAATCAACACCCCATCAGGAGATTGGTACACATACTTACGCTCATTATTTTTGTTTGGAAGATGGTCAGACTATCGAGCAGTTTCGAGCGGATATAAAAATGGCTTGCGAAGTAGCAAGAGATTTTGGCATTGAGATGAAGTCCTTGGTTTTTCCTCGCAATCAATTTAATAAAGATTATATTTCTGTTTGTAATGAATTTGGAATTATTGCTGTGAGATCAAATCCAAAAGTATGGTATTGGTCACCTACTACAGCTTCCGGATTTTTTCGAAGATTATTCCGATCGGGCGATGCATATTTAAAAATACAGCCAATTAAAATGGTTTATTTAAAAGATATTGACACAAAACAACTTCCTCTACAACTGCCAGCCAGTAGGCTTTATAGGCCATGGTCGCCTAAATATGCACTTGCCAACAAGTTGAAAATGAGAAGAATATTAAAGGAGATGACACGCGCTGCAAAAAAAGGAGCTTATTATCATCTTTGGTGGCATCCACACAATTTTGGAAACTACCCATCGCAGTGCCTAGAGGAACTAAAAGAAATTATTCAACATTATAATTTTCTAAACAAGAAGTATAACTTTCAAAGTTTGACCATGACTGAAACAACTAATTTTTTACTCCATAATAAACATTAAAATCAATCTTCGGCTAGTCTTTATCGTTATTTCACAGTAATATTATTCCTTTAGTATGAATCATCTTTATCGCCATTTTTTCAAAAGACTTTTGGATATCATTGTTTCTTTAATCGCGCTATTGATTTTTCTTCCAGTTTTATTTCTGTTGATTCTAATCATGTTTCTAAAGGGGCACAGACGCTTCTTTTTTGTTCAAAGCAGACCTGGCTATAAAGAAAAGATTTTCGAGTTGCTGAAACTGAGGAGTATGACGGAAGAGAAAGATGTCAATGGGAAATTATTGCCCGATGATAAGCGTTTGACCTCATTCGGAAAATTTTTGAGAAAAAGCTCCTTAGATGAAATTCCGCAATTTTGGAATGTGTTGAAAGGAGATATGAGTATTATTGGCCCAAGGCCTTTACTCATTGACTATTTGCCATTGTACACAATAACAGAAAAGAAAAGACATGAGGTAAAACCGGGGATTACAGGCTGGGCCCAGGTAAATGGCAGAAATAATATTTCCTGGGAGTCTAAATTCGCTCTGGATGTATGGTATGTCAATAATCTAAGTTTCGCAGTAGACATGAGAATAGTAGTGCTTACCATAAAAAAAATCATCAAAAAAGAAGGAATTAACCAGAATGGACAATCCACTGTTGAACCCTTCAAAAGATAATTAATTAAACAGGCGTTTTTTTGAAAATTACTAATTGAAAGTTCGATTTGTTTTATATTTTCTAACATATAATCAATGAAAATCAATAAATGCTAAGTGTTTTTACTTATTTTCATAAGGCTAACCATTTGTTAACTTAAAATTCAAAAATTTAACTTAATTTTAAAAACCAACATCCTCCCCCTTTGGATTCAAACCGTATCTCAGTTAATATAGAGAAAATAATTTTTTAATAAACAAGTTTTGGAAAGAGTTTGGTTATCATCTCCTCACATGGGGAAAAATGAATTAGGGTACGTGACTGAAGCGTTTTCTACTAATTGGATTGCTCCGTTGGGACCAAATGTCGATGCTTTTGAAAAGCAGCTTGTTGATTATCTTGGTGTTCTTGGCGCTGTTTCATTAAGTTCAGGTACAGCGGCTATTCATCTAGCACTTAAAATGCTGGGTGTTGGCACTGGGGATATAGTTCTTTGTCAAAGTTTTACTTTTGCTGCTTCTGCTTTTCCTATTTCCTATTGTGGCGCTACACCTGTTTTTATTGACAGTGAAAAAGAAACCTGGAATATAGATCCTTCATTACTGGAATTGGCAATAAAGGATGCTATAGCAATGGGTAAAAAACCTGCGGCTATTATAGTTGTTCACCTTTATGGCATGCCTGCAAAAATGAAGGCTATTTTAAGTATTGCTAATCAATATGACATTCCGGTTATAGAAGACGCTGCCGAAGCACTCGGAAGTTTTTATGAAAATAAAGCTTGTGGAAGTTTCGGGAAAATTGGGATATTAAGTTTCAATGGAAATAAAATAATAACAACAAGCGGAGGCGGCGCATTAGTTTGTAATGACGATTCCATTTTGCGAAGCGTCAGACATCTTTCTGCGCAAGCAAAAGAGCCTGCTCCTTATTATTTGCATAAAGAAATAGGGTTTAATTACAGAATGAGTAATGTTTGTGCGGGAATTGGAAGAGGGCAAATGGAAGTATTGCCAGAAAGAATTCATAGAAGAAGAGAAATATTTGACAGATATAAAAAAGAGTTTAGTTCGATTGAAGGGATTCGCTTTTTAGAAGAACCAGAAGGTTCGTTTTCTAACCGATGGTTAACTACGGTTGTTTTTGACAAGGAGATTTTTGGCATAAACAAGCATGAAGAGCTAAGGATATCTTTAGAAAAACTAAATATTGAATCTCGACCATTATGGAAACCATTGCATCAACAACCTGTTTTTGAAGGTTGCAAAT
>CALQJK010000003.1:0-22157 GCA_943330875.1 Chitinophaga pinensis | reverse complement strand
TATATTTTACTCGGAGATATTTTTCTGAAAAAGAAAGATTATTTCAATGCAAAAGCAACTTACGAAAGTGTAGCGAAGAATGCTTCTGTAAAGGAATTAAAAGATGAGGCAACTGAAAAATTAGTGCTGGTTGAAATAAAAGAACAGCAATCCTCTAAAATTAATAATAAATAATTGGTGCCATTTTTCTAATCACTGGTTATCCCAATTTATAAACGAATTTAAATTTTACGAAGTGAGTATTAAAAATAAAAATCTGTCGGGTATGAGATTTCTCTCCCTAATTTTTACGATGCTGTCGCTATTATTTTGCAGTGAATTAGTTGCTCAAAAAGATACAACTATCAAGCAATCTGTAACCGTAATTTCAGCGTACAAGCCAGTATTGATGAATGTTGCTAAAATTAATTTTTCTGCAACTAACTTAGCCACAGAAGCTGTAAAGGAAAAACTGAATTATGATATTCCTGATCAGGCACTTATCTATATGTATGCGCCGATTACCTTAAAGCCACTGGCTTTCAATACGGATACAGCAATGAGTTTGGGCAATCATTTTTGGGTAAAAGCTGGAATCGGAAATTATGCGACGCCTGTAATAGCTGCGGGTGCTTGTTTCAGAAACAAAAAAGAATTATTGGTGAATATTTATGGTGATTATATTTCATCAAAAGGGAAAATGGAAAATCAAAATTATTCCATGTTTTCCTTGAAGGGAACAGGAAGTTATTTCTTCCCCAATACAGAAGCATACGCCAGTCTTGAAATGAAGCAACGTCAGTTTTATTTGTATGGGTACAATCATGATTTATATAAATACAACAAGAATGAGATTAGTCAGCAATTTCAAGAGATGGATTTTAAAGCAGGGTTTAGAAATACGAAAGAGAATGCCTTAAAAGTTGATTATGATGCCAATATGCAATTCAATTATTTCACTGGAAAAGATGCGATGAACGAGACTACGCTTAGAATGGATCTTCCAGCTGAAAGGAAAATTAATGAACTCTTTACTTTGAAAGCTGATGCCATGTTTGATTTGACAAATTCCACAACAAAAAATATTAATGCTATTAATTATAGTTACCATAATAACATGGCTCAATTTTCTCCGTCATTAATTTATCAAACTTCTTTGTATAAAATAAACGGTGGAGTGAATGCTATTTGGGATAATAGTAAGCTTGTTATTTTGCCCAACATTTTTGGGGAGCTCAAGATTAAAAATTTCCCCTTTGTTTTGCAAGGTGGATTTATTGGGAAGCTCAATAAAAATACCTATCGTAATATGAGTTATATCAATCCATATATTTCCTCCTTAAAAACGCAAACCAATACCTTGGAAACGGAATATTACGGCGGATTAAAAACTAATTTATCTAATCGAATCGTAGCTAGTGCAAAAGTAGGTTGGGTGTCATACAATAATTACCAATTTATCATTAATGATACTGCAGCAAACGCTGATGGAAAATCATTCGTGTTGTCTAATGAAGATAAAGTCAATAATTTTAAATTGCATGGCAATATAAGTTATACGATTCCGGGTAAATTATATGCTACAGGCGGCATTACACTAAATGCTTATGCAGGGATGAAAGCCAATGAAAAGGCCTGGCATACTTTGCCGATGGAATGCACTGCAGCAGTACAATGGAATGCGTTTAAGAAATTAGTATTGAAAGGAAATTTTTATATGTTTGGCGGCGGTCATTATCTTGAAAAGGATAACAATTCTGGTTCTTTAAAGGGTGGGGTAGATTTAAGTCTGGGTGGTGAGTATAAGATAACTAACAAAATAAATGCTTTTGTGGATCTAAATAATATCTTTGGAGATAAATACCAGCGCTGGCATAATTATCCTGTTTATGGGATTTGTGTTCTAGCTGGTGTCATCATTAGATTTTAAATTTTACCGTTATGCAGCATTTAATTGAGCAGTTTCTTATTCAGCATAAGTATTGTCCATTGCCCAAAATTGGCACGCTTGAATTGAAGCAGCGCAATGCAGATTTTTCAGTTGGAGAGCAATTGATTGCTGCGCCTGCTCCATTTATAGCATTGACTTCCGTTGAAAAGGATTCTGCAGCTTTTGTCTCGTTTATTGCTAAGCAAAAAAATATTGATAATCATCAGGCAGGCAGTATGCTTCAGGAATATTGCACAGCTATTTTGAATATCAAAAATGGCCAGGAAATGGCGATTGCTGAAGCTGGTTCAATGTCTGTTAATAGTAAAGGAGAATTGCAATTTAAACAAAGAGTATTGCCTCAGGAATTTTTACCGAAAATAGCATTAAACAGGGTGGTGCATCCAGAAGCTGTTCATCAGGTAAGAGTGGGCGATGAAGAAAAAACTACTGCGTATATGCATGGATATCTCAAAGATGCTAAAGTGAAAAAAGGAAACCAATGGTTGATGTTTTTCTTAGTCATCATGTTGCTGTTGCTTACTGTTATTGTTCACTACGTTACTGATAATACCAATACTTCAAACGATAGTAAAGAATCAAATCAACATCCTCCTCACGCTGCTAATGCTGTTTATTAAAATTTATCTTTTAATTTATGATTCATTATACTTTTTGCCCTTCTTGTAAAAGTCAACATATTATTCCAGTACTTGAGGCGAATGATTATACCGTTTCGAATGAAATTTTTTCGATATGGCATTGCGCAGATTGCAGCTTAAGATTTACACAGGATATTGCCACGCAGGATCAAATTGGAAAATACTATCAATCTGATGCATACATTTCTCATAGTGATACAAAGCAAGGTTTGGTGAACAGCATTTATCACCGGATAAGAAAATTTACATTGGCTACCAAAAGAAAATTAATCCAGCAGCAAACCGGATTGAAAACAGGAAACATGCTGGATGTGGGCTGTGGTACAGGTGCTTTTTTGCATACGATGAAAAATGTAGGATGGTCTGTAACTGGTTTAGAACCTGATGAAACCGCAATTAATAAAGCCAAAACTTTATATCAACTAGAGCCTCAGTCTCCAGATAAATTATTTCAATTTCAATCGGATGCTTATGATGCGATTACGATGTGGCATGTGATGGAACATGTGCACCAATTGCATGAATATGTTGCGCAATTAAAAAAAGTATTAAAAGCAAACGGTGTTTTGTGTATCGCAGTTCCAAATTATACCAGTTTTGATGCCAGTCATTATAAAGCGAAATGGGCTGCTTATGATGTGCCACGACACCTGTATCATTTTTCTCCAAAAAGCATGGAGTTATTAATGAGGCAATATGGAATGAAAATTAAAACCATCAAGCCCATGTGGTTTGACAGTTTTTATGTGAGCATGTTGAGTGAAAAATATAAAGAAAATACATTCGGCTTATTTAGTGCATTTATAATTGGTTTCATTTCTAATGTCATTTGTTTTTTCAATAAAAGAAAATGCAGTTCTGTTGTTTATGTAATTCAAAAAGATGACAACATAGGAAATGGGTAATGCAAAACTAAAACTCATTGAGGAGTTAACTAACAACACCTTCGTAATGCTCAAACCATCTCCGGTTCAGGGTATTGGAGTTTTTGCCATAAGAAATATCAATAAAGGTCAGCGTAGTCTTTTCTCACAAGACAGTTCAGAGTGGATAAAAATCCCTAAAGCTGAGATAGAAAATTTACCGGAACATAGTCGCTTTTTGGTGGAGAATCATTGTTTGTATGATGATGACCATTATTACGTTCCTGAATATGGTTTCAAGATGATTGATCCTGTGATTTTCATCAATCACTCAGACATTCCAAATATTAAGTCTATTGACGAGGGTATGGATTTTGAGGCCCTTCGTGATATTCTTGAAGGGGATGAATTGTTTGTTGATTATGGAGAAATCGTGGAATGATTTGTATAGGCTGGAATACTTAATTGTCTTGTTCTTTTTAATGTTGAAAATATTATTTCGGTAATAGTCATACAAATCTTACTATTGTCAAATAGTATTTAACCAATATTTCAAAAAATGAATTATTCCCTTCGCCTTTTAGGCATTTTTGTATGCTTAAATTTATTGTTTATTAACGTACATGCCCAAAATAAAGCGCTCTCAGGAAATGTAAAAAATGCTCAATCAAAAGAAAATGTTGCCGCAATATCGGTAACAGTGAAAGGCGAGGGTATCGGTACCTTTACAAATGAAAAGGGAAATTTCTCCATCAACGTAAACTCCTTTCCTGCAACTCTTGTATTCTCTTCTGTTGGTTTTGATGATATGGAAATGACTGTAACGGCTTCCTCTACTAAACTGGAAGTGTCATTGAGTCCTTCTACTAAGCTTGGGCAAGAAGTGGTAATTTCTGCTTCTCGTGTTCCGGAAAAAATACTAGAATCTCCTGTTTCCATTGAGCGTGTAAATGCTGCTGCGATCAGAAATACGGCGTCTGCAAATTATTACGATATCGTTGCAAATTTGAAAGGGGTAGACATTACTACGTCTTCTCTTACTTTTAAAACACCAACGACTCGTGGGTTTAATGGAAGTGGGAATACCCGATTTAATCAGCTGGTAGATGGAATGGATAACCAGGCTCCGGGTCTGAATTTTCCTGTTGCATCATTAGTAGGATTGAGTGAATTGGATATTGATAATTTGGAATTGCTTTCAGGAGCTTCATCTGCTTTATATGGTTCTGGTGGTATGAATGGAACTTTATTAATGACGAGTAAAAATCCGTTCAAATATCAGGGGTTGTCGGTACTTGTAAAAGAAGGGATGATGAATGTTGATGGAAAAAACCAGGACCCTTCATTATTTCATAATTTTATCTTTCGATATGCAAAGAAAATTTCAGAGAAGTTTGCGTTTAAATTTAATGCCGAAATTTTACAAGCCAAGGATTGGTTAGCAGTTGATTATAGAGATTATGCTAGGTTGGCTACCGGAGGTAATCCAAAAGCAGGTACAAGAGCGTCTGATCCTAATTATGACGGGGTTAATGTATATGGAGATGAAACCACAACAGATATTAGACAAATTACATCATCGGTTCCTTGGTTAGCGAATCTTCCCGCAACACCAATTTTTGTATCACGTACGGGTTATACCGAAAAGCAAATTGTAAATCCCAATACCATTAATTTCAAATTGGGTGGCTCCCTTCATTACAAGATAACTCCAAAAACGGAGGCTATCATTGCAGGCTATTGGGGTACAGGAAATACCACTTATTCCGGTAGTGAAAGATTTTCATTGGAAAAATTTGCCATGGGTCAATATAAAATCGAGTTGAATAATAAAGATTGGAACTTAAGAGCATTTACTACTCAAGAGAATTCAGGTAATTCCTACAACACTACAGTTGCTGCAAGATTATTGAATGAAAGCTGGCAACCAAGTGTGAAATATGATGAACATGGGAATGTGATAGGAGGGTGGTATATAGATTACACTAAATCGTACATCAATTCAAAGCTGAATGGTGTAAGTGATGCTGATGCTCATACACTTGCTAGACAAGTTGCTGATTATGGTGATGTAGATCCAACTCACAGGCGACCAGAATATAATAGCGCTGCTTTCAAACATGCATTTGATTCTATACGATCACTTACATTGACTCAGGGTGGTGCAAAATTGGTTGATCACTCGTCATTATATAGTGTTGATGGTAATTATAATTTAAGTAAATACACTGCTAAAATTGCTGATGTAATTGTTGGTGGGATGTTTAAAACCTATGTATTAAATTCTGATGGTAATTTATTTGCAGATTCTCCCGGGAATCCTATATATGTTTCCGAATATGGTTTGTTTGCACAAGCTACCAGGAAACTGGGCGAAAAATTGAAGTTTTCATTATCAGGAAGGTATGATAAGAATGAAAATTTCAAAGGTAGGTTTACACCAAGAGCTACTGCAACTTATAAATTAGCAGAGTACAACCATTTAAGAATTTCTTATCAAACAGCTTATCGTTTTCCTTCCAATCAACAACAATGGATTGATATGAATGTAGGTAGTGGAGTAAGGTTGTTAGGTGGTAATGAATACTTTGCAAAAAAATACAACTTCGATAAACAGCTGTATGATCTAAATAGTTTTAGTGTAGGAGCTACTCCAGAAAAATACAATTGGACCCAGTTAAAACCTGAAGCGCTTTCATCTTACGAGTTGGGATACAAAGGTCTCTTGATGGGCGGTAAATTATTAATTGATGTGTATGGATATTGGGGACAATATCAGGATTTTATAGGAAGAAAACTAGCCGTGCAATTTAAAGACACCACCCCAACAACGATGTCCGATACTACTAATCGTTATTTTTCACTTCCTATAAATACTTCAGATAAGGTACAGACTTTTGGTTTTGGATGTAGTGTTGATTATAGGTTGCCTAATAATTTTGCTATAGGAATTAATTTATCCTCTGATCAATTGAAGGATGTTCCTGAAAATTTTGTTGCCTATTTTAATGCTCCAAAATATAAAGGGAATGCCTATATTTCGAATAGTGGATTCGGGCCTTCGAAGCGATTAGGATTTAATTTGTCATATAGGTTTCAACAATCAATGTTGTATGAAGGTGATTTTGCAACAGGAACTTTACCAGATGTACACAATATAGATTTGCAAGTGAATTTTAAATTGCCAAAATCAAAATCAATCATAAAATTGGGAGCAAATAATTTATTAAATTCCTACTATTATAATGCGATTGGAAATTCACATGTGGGGGGATTGTATTACGTGAGCTTTGGGTATAATGTTTATTAAGTATTAAAACGTAAAATTAAACATAATAAAATGCGCATGTACGTTAACGTTATCAACAAATAAAAAGTATTAAGCGCATAACATATTAAAATCGAAAAAAAATAAATGCATACGTATGAAATATTTAACACAAATAATTAGGGCTGATTTGTTTTTGCCAATTATGTTTTTAATCATTACCACAACATCGTGTAACAAGGAGGTAGAACAATTTTCTGAAAATGTAATAACACCTGCAACTGGGCTTAAATTATTAGCAGAAGAGTTGCAAACTAATGCAGATGATAGTTTGTATTACAGAATGGTTGCAACTGCAGGTTTGACGGGGCTTTTGAGTGACAGTTCAAAGCATTATACTATGTTCGTGACCAATAATCTGGGCGTTAAAATGTTTTTTAGTTTGCTATCTGGAGGAGCATTAAGTCCAAATGATAATGATGCTTATTTTTCGAATTATATTTCAACCAGTGATAGTAGTACAATAGTTAAATATAGAATGCTCATTCTATACAATACAATTCCTCAAGATGTTCGCTCAGCAGATATATCTAGCGCATTTCCGAATTTTGTTTACCCTACAGCTGTAAATCCTTCTCCCACAACAAATACATTAATAGGTCCAGTAATCAGATTAGCAACTTATCCAACTTCCAGAAATGGCGGGTGGTTAAATAATATGCCCATTACCGGATTGGATCAGTTGGCATTCAATGGGGTGATTCATCATACTGCTACAATAGTTGCTCCTGCTCAGGATTCTTTATGGAATAGAATCAGTACTGATCCTGATTTAACTTATTTGAAAGCAGCAATTTTACGTGCAGATGTTGGTGTTTCAGCAGATTCAACTTTGCAACATTATTTAAGTATGTTTGGGCCTGATTTTACCATTTTTGCTCCAGTCGATAATGCTTTTCGAGAGGCTTTAACATTACTAATTACACGAGGGATATTAGCCCAAGGGTTTGTTACCGACACAACGATTGCTCAAGGGTTAGCTTCAGGTTTGGCCTCAACTCCAGCAGTTTTCTCCAATCCACTTTTATCCGGAACTTTAACCCCAAAAAATGTAAAGGGGCTTTTAGCTTATCATATATTAATGAACAGAGCATTTACCAATAATTTCCCAACAACAGAAACTGCATATCCTACTTTATTGAACTCAGGAGTGCCTCAACATCCCGGATTAAAATTGAAATGTATTTTTGGTGTAGTTCCTGGAGTACCATTCCCAATCGTTATTAGTGCTACATTAAAGGATGTTTTAAACAATACCGCAAATTTGATCATAAATACTCAACCATTTACACCTAATCCTTTTGGAACAAGCGATCAGAATTTTATAAATGGAACTTTAAACAAAATAGACAAAGTACTGTTACCTCAGAGCTTCTAAGCTTATTTGCCTTTGTTGGTCTTATTTTTTTTGTTGTTCTTATGATCAACAAAGTATCAGCTAACTTAACTTTTACTTTACTTCAACCTCAAACATTTTCGGCCAGCGTTTGCCTGTAATGAAAAATCTTTTTGATATGCTATCGTATGCGATACCGTTAAGCACATCTGTTCTTCCTGAAGTAACATCGCTTTGTTGTAAGAGTCCGTTCATGGTTATTCTTCCTACTACATGTCCGCTTTCCGCATCAATTTTTACAATGAAATTGGTTTGATATACATTAGCGAAAATGAATCCATTTACATATTCCAATTCATTCAACATGTTTACAGCTCCCTGGTCATCTCTTACAGAGAGGGTGCTTTTTACTTTGAATGTTTCCGGGTCAACGAAGTAAAGATTAGCAGAGCCATCACTTATGATAAGGTCTTGGTTGTTGTGTGTAATTCCCCATCCTTCGTATGGCCAGTTGAATGTTTTGATAGGTTTGTCAATATTTGAAATGTTATACAAATACGCCATATTGCTTTCCCAGGTAAGTTGGTAAATTTTATCTTTGAAAATAGTAATCCCTTCTCCAAAAATATCACTGGTGCCCATAATGTGCTTTTTCTCTACGGATCCGGTTTTATGGTTGGTGATTCTTAATGAGGAATTTTCGTAATCTCCTGTGGCTTCATACATTTTTCCATTGAACAATTCTAGCCCTTGGGTATAGGCACTTGTATCGTGCGGGTATACGCTGATGATATTATAACTTAAATTTATTGGGGCGTCTATTCCTACATGCGGGGTTGCGATATCAGGGTCGTTATCTGGATTACTGCCTGAATTACAAGATGTTATAAAGAATGCCGAAAGTATAATTAGACGATTCATTACTTTGATTTAGGGTCAAAAATACAAAACCATTTACAGTTGACTGAAAAAATAATTTTAAAATATTTCACAAAAAGCTTCCTTTCTAAAAAATAAGTTTCTATTTTGTGTCCACCTCTGAGCCTATATTTATTATTACATCAATAATTAATGTTGCTCTTAATCCAACATTCAACCGATTTGCCAACTATTTTCCTTAATCATCCTATTTAAAGACTAGTCCATATCACATTGAAAAATGATTCAACATTGATCATTTTTTTAATAATATTTTGATGAGATTATCTTTATTCATGTTCTTCCTTCTGGTTGCCGTTTCGGGTTCTTTCGGACAAAGGGTTTGTGGTACTATAAAGTATGCAGCATCCAGTTCCAATAAAGAATTTCACAGCAATCAATCTAATGCGGTATCCAGAGATACGTTGCCAGATGAAATCATTTCTATTCCCGTTGTTTTTCATGTGCTTTATAATAATGCCAGTCAAAATATAAGTGATGCACAAATTATGTCACAGCTTCAGGTATTAAATGAAGATTTTAGCAGATTAAATGCGGATGCTTCTAATACACCGAATGCATTTAAACCATTTGCAGCAGATGTCAGAATTAAATTCTGTATCGCCAGAGCAGATGCTTTAGGCAGACCAACAACTGGCATCATAAGAAAATATACCACTAACGTTAGTTATAATATTGATGATGCTATGAAATCTTCAGCTGCTGGTGGTGACAATGCATGGGATGGCAATAGTTATTTAAATATTTGGGTTTGTAATTTATCAGGTCACAATTTGGGTTATGCAACACAACCAGGAGATCCTGCTGATAAAGATGGAGTTGTGATTCAATTTGATGCGCTTGGTAAAATTGGAAATCTCCAGCCTAATTTTAACAAAGGAAGAACAGCCACTCACGAAATTGCACATTGGCTTGGGTTGAAACATATTTGGGGAGATAACGATTGTGGTAATGATGGTATTTATGATACACCTCAACAAAGTAATTACAATAATAATTGTCCTTCATTTCCGCAAATGAGTTCTTGCTCACCGAATTCAAATGGTGATATGTTTATGAATTTTATGGATTATACGAATGATGGCTGCATGAATTTATTTACAAAAGGACAAAAGAATAAAATGAGAAGTCTTTTTGCACTTAATGGTCCGCGTAATTCATTTTTAAATTCAACAGCATGTGATAGTGTTACAGAGAGTGCAGGCTCACTTCCTACAACTTCAACTCCGGCAATACAGGAGGAAGCTTCACTCAGCATTTATCCTAATCCTATTCAACATGATGTAAATATTGTGGCTTTGAATGGATATGATTTGATAGGAAAAACTATTTTAATTTATAATTTAACCGGTGGCCTTGTTTATAAATCAACCGTTTCGACTGCTGTCAATAAAATAAATCTTTCCTTACTTTCCTCAGGAGTTTATCTTCTGAAAGTGGGGAACAATGAAGCCAAGAAAGTGTATAAAATAATTAAACTTTAACAAGTATCCCATCAATTTCTTGTAGACGTCGGAGTTTTATAGCTTCGACGTTCTTATTTTTGCACAAATTATTTATCATGAAGAAAATCGTTCTAATTTGTTTTAGTCTCTTGCTTACTCATGCCATTCATGCACAAGGTATTTTTGGCAAGATCAATCAGGCTATAAAAAAAGACAGTGGCTCCTCCGTTATTAATCAAATAGCCAAACAAATTAGTTCAGATACAAAGGGCGCATCTTTATCTAATGAAGACATAATCAATGGTTTGAAAGAAGCACTTACCATCGGAACAACTAACAGTACAAAAAAGCTGGGTGCAGCAGATGGTTTTTTTAATGATGCTGTGTTAAAAATTATTATGCCTGAAGAAGCAGAAAAAGTTGCAAGTGCAATGCGCCGAATTGGAATGGGCTCCTTGGTTGACAAAGCAGTTTTGTCAATGAACAGAGCCGCGGAAGATGCTACTGCTGGAGTAGGCGATATTTTTATTGACGCGATAAAGAAAATGACGATTACAGATGGACTTAAAATATTGAAGGGAGACAGTTCTGCAGCCACAAATTATTTAAAGGAAAATACATCGCAACAGCTTACAGAAAAGATTCGTCCGGTTATTGAAACGTCTCTAAAAAAAGTGAATGCTACAAAGTACTGGTCAGATGTTTTTTCCAACTACAATAAATTTTTTCATCAAAATGTAAATACAGATCTTGCTGCTTATGTTGGGGGCAAAACTTCCGATGCAATTTTTTATACCATTAGTCAGGAAGAACATAAAATCAGAAAAGATCCGGCCGCTCAGGTTTCTGATTTGTTGAAAAAGGTTTTTGGGAAAAGGGAATAGTGGTTGGTTGAAAAATGTTGAAAGTAGTTGAATGTGGTTGAATGTAGTTAATATGTTGATTAGTTCATGGATTAAACGACAAACTTATTAAACCGTCGAACCGATTTCAACCGATTTCAACAAATTTCAACCTTTTCAACTTTGATTTTACTCCACAATCTTCATCTCCGCAATCAGATTCTTCGCCTCTGCATATTTATCAACAATAAAAAGTACATAACGGATATCAACCATTACATTTCTGCAAATCTCAGGATTGTAATTCAGATCACTCATAGTGCCTTCCCAAACTCTGTCGAAATTTAGTCCAACAAGATTTCCATAAGCATCCAATGCCGGACTTCCAGAGTTGCCGCCAGTAGTGTGATTGGAAGCAATAAAGCATACTGGTTGTCTGCCATTCACTCCATAACGACCAAAGTCTTTTGCTTTATAGAGATCAATTAATTTTTGAGGAACATCAAATTCATAATCACCAGCTTTATATTTTTCCATGATACCATCCATGTAAGTATAGAAATGATATTTCATCCCATCTCTTGGCTGGTATCCTTTTACATTGCCATAAGTTACTCTTAAGGTGCTGTTGGCATCAGGGTAGAAATTTTTATCTTTAAATACATCTAATTGCGCCTGCATGTAATTTCGTTGTAGCTTGTTGATATTGGTTTGCAGCATCGATAATGGTGAAGCGACTTGTTTATTGTATGTTTCTGTGATGTCGGTATAAAGTTTAAAAAGATTATCATTCTTGATGAGCTCGATTGTTGTGTTGGGCTCATTGTTTAAAATCCCTTTTATATTTTCTAGTGATGTCATGATCGATGAAGTATAAATATCATTGGCAATGGCATGTATATCTTTTGTAGCAAGCCATTGTTTTAAAAGCGGAGAAATATTGTCGGCTGGTTGATTATTTACATACAGCATCATGAGCTTTTCGAACAGTTGCTGATCAAGAGCTGGGTTATATTCTTTAAAAATATCTTCCAGTTTTGCAAGTGATTTACCTTTACTATCATTTTTCGTTTCGATGTTTTTTGCATAAGACTGAAGCAGCGTATTCAAGACGGAAGCTGTATTAAACATTTCAATTCTTGGCATGATCTCATTATAATAATCCCTTGCCAATGCATAGGGTTCGATATTTTTGTAGCCATTGGATAAATCCTGTAAAACGCTCCCGTATTGGCTTTGCCATGCTGCATTCGATTGTATTTTAGCGGAAAAAAGTCTTTCATAACCAGCTTTCTTTTCTAAGGCATTTGATCTGGTTAATCCCAAAACTTCTCCCTGCCACTTCTTGTATGCATTTTCAATGTTAGCATATTTAGCTGCATATTGAATTTTAGTTGCTTCATCTTTAATCATAAAGCTTTTCATAATATCCAGCACTTCATGTCTGATATTAATTTTAGCAGGATCATTCACTTTCATAATTTGCTCAATAGCAGATCCGCTTAAGTATTCATTTGTTTTGCCGGGGAATCCAAATACCATGGTGAAATCTCCTTCCTTCATTCCTTTTAAGGAAATGTTTAAAGAGCGTTTTGGCGTGTAGGGGACATTGTTAGGTGAGTATGCTGCGGGTTTGTTGTCTTTATCTGCATAGATTCTAAACATCGAAAAATCGCCTGTATGTCTTGGCCACATCCAGTTGTCGGTGTCTTTTCCGAAATTGCCAATGGAAGAGGGTGGTGCACCAACAAGTCTGATATCCTTATACGTTTCTGTGACGAACAAATAGTATTTATTGCCATCGAAAAATGGTTTGATGATCAATTCCTGGTAGGTTTCTTTTTTGTAATCTTTTTTTAATTGAACAATATTTTTATCAATTAGGGATTGTCTTTCTTTTTCAGTCATAGTTGACTTGATGTCTTTTAAAATGCTATTCGTTACTTCGTCAATGCTGATGATAAAAGACACAAACAATCCAGGGTTTTGTAATTCCTGTTGTTTGTTGTATGCCCAAAATCCATTTTGGATATAATTATTTTCAATAGAAGAATGATTTTGTACGGCATCAAAACCGCAATGGTGGTTGGTTAGCAGGAGCCCTTGATTAGAAATAACTTCGGCTGTGCAAAAGCCTCCCAGACTAACGATGGCATCTTTTAAACTTCCTTTGTTGATGTTATAAATATCGGAGGCGTTTATTTTCATTCCCATTTTCTTCATCTCTTTTTCATTAAGCGTCTGAAGCAATTGAGGCAGCCACATGCCTTCATCAGCAAATGTTTTGAAGGAACAAGCAAAAAGCGTGATAATGCAAATGATTTTTTTGTACAGCATGATTTTTTATTTTAAGAGAATTTTTCCTAGTCTTTTTATTTCGGTAATTTCCAAATCAGTCAACGCATCATTATGTTTACATTTTGATAGCAGAAACAAGGCCATTTTGTGTTGAGGGTATTTTTCCAGAATTTGATTCAATAATAAAATAGCAGTTTGATCTATTATAGGCTCAGGTATTTTTTTGATAATTTCTGATTTGTATCGGTTCGGTTTCTTTTTGATGATGGCTTCAAGTGTGGCTAATTTGGCTGTTGTTATCAAACCTGTTTTTGCTGCTTTGTCATACAGTCCTTCCAGTTGTTTTTTACTCAATCCGCCACGATTACAAAATTGGTCATACAAACTACTGATGAATACATTTTCAGGGTTAGCTTGCTTGAGCGTTTCTAAAATGGTTAATATGATATTTATTTCTGCCAATTTTTTTAAAAGCAAACCTACATTTTTTGGAGCAATATATTTCACTTTTTGTAGCTAGGGTATAAATCGATTCCCTCTCTATTATTTAATCAACGAAACTGAAATTCACAGGATCATTTTAGAGAGGAAATAAATATACTTTTGCTTGCTTTTATTTTTCAGATGGTTTGTCTTTAATCTTTTTTAGTAATATTTAAAAAAACCAGTTATTTTCACTCTCTAAAATTTAAACCATGTCCAATATTGAGAAAAATTCATCAAGTACGATACATACAAATTATGGTGCATTAAGTACTTTAGTTACCGTATTTTTTTTCTGGGGATTTATTGCTGCCGGCAATAGCATTTTCATTCCCTTCTGCAAACATTATTTTAATTTGGATCAGTTTCAAAGCCAGTTAATTGATTTTGCGTTTTATACCGCTTATTATATTGGAGCTTTAGCATTATTCGCCTATGGTTCTTTTGGAGGAAAAGATTTAGTCGGGAAGTGGGGCTATAAAAAGAGTATTGTTTTTGGTCTGTTGTTCTCTGCATTAGGTGCTGCTGCAATGATTATCGCTGTTAATGCGAATACTTTTTCTGGTATGTTAGTGGGTTTATTTATTGTAGCATTGGGATTTTCACTTCAACAAACTGCTGCACAGCCCTTTAGTGTTTCCTTAGGCGATCCTGCAACAGGAACAAGCAGAATTAATCTTGGTGGGGGCATCAATTCTCTTGGTACAACCATCGGGCCAATAGTAGTAGCATTAGCTTTGTTTGGCACAACAGCCGCTGTTACCGATGCACAAATTACTTCATTGAGTTTGAGTAAAGTGATTTTGCTTTATTCCTGCGTAGGTGGATTATTTATTGCTGCTGCAGGTTTATTTCATTTCTCTAAAAAAGTGCCGAGTGGTATAATGGAAGAAGGAACAGAAAAAGCTAATAAGGCATTATATATGTTACTGATGATGACAGGCTTATTGATTATTATGTTTGCGCCGGTTTTCAATAGTTATAAAACAGATTTATCGAATGCTACAAAGGAAGCTGTTTTGGCTATGAACGCATACAGAATGAAATGGTTATTGGGTGCATTGGCTATTGTTGTATTGGGATTGTTTTATGCAAATGCAAGTGCCACTAAAAAACCAGAGGGCTGGGGCGCTATGAAATATCCGCAGTTGGTTTTAGGCATGTTGGCCATATTTGTATATGTCGGCGTAGAAGTTGCCATAGGAAGTAATTTAGGTGAATTATTAAAACAATCTTCATTTGGCAGTAAGCAGGCATCTGAAGCAACACCATACATTGCCATGTATTGGGGAAGTCTGATGATAGGCCGGTGGACAGGGGCTGTATCTGCTTTTAATTTATCTAAAACCAGTAAAATGTTATTGCAGATTATCGTTCCTCTAATAGCATTTGGCGTAATTGTAGGAGTGAACACCGTTGCAAAATATGATATGTCGTCATTGTATTATTATATTATTTGTGTGTGTATTCAAATTGCAGCATTTTTCTATTGTAATGATAAGCCCGCAAAAACTTTAATGGTGTTTGGATTATTAGGAGTAACGGCAATGGTTATAGGGACACAAACAACAGGCACAATTGCAACTTATGCATTTTTAAGTGGAGGATTATGTTGCTCTATTATGTGGCCTTGTATTTTTACCTTATCAATTGCCGGTCTTGGAAAATATACTACACAAGGTTCTGCATTTTTAATTATGATGATTTTAGGAGGTGGAATTATTCCTCCAATTCAAGGAAAACTAGCTGATGTAATTGGAATCCAACAATCCTATTGGGTGCCTGTGATTTGTTTTGCTTACTTGACATTTTTTGCCATTGCAGTAAAAGGAATATTAAAGAAGCAAGGAATTAATTATGAGGAATCAGGCTCAGCAGCTGGGCATTAATCAATATTTTTCAAATGGCAAGTTGAAGTCAATATTTAAATAAGCCGTGTTAGGGTTTAAGATGATAGGCGGCTTCGAAGAAATGTAAGGCGTTTATTAAGTTTATTAAGGCCATTTAGCGTATTCGTAATATTGCAATATCGTAATATTACGAATACGCTTAAAAACCTGGTACTTTTCAATTGGTACGAACGACAAATCCCACAAATCTCGCTGAAAACTGCTGTGCCGGTGTAATCGTACGAACCACAGATTTTCAAAATGAAGCTGACCCAAACGAACGGGTTTTACTACAATTGAAGTGGTAAGAACAAATTCTATGGAGTATTAAGTCTATGAGGTGGGTTTTTTAATATTGCCATATTGCAATATTACGAATACCGCTTTTTGGTACGAACCACAAATTTCTATAAATTTCCAAAACCACCGGATCTGTAAAGTGGTACGAACCACAAAATACCAAAACTACAAATCACATTTTTAATCTCTTCGTATTGCTACGAACCATTACTTCTGTTGCACATGATAAACTTCCCCTTATTAATATCAAAAAAATAGCCCAGTAATTAAACCGGACTATTTGAAAATGTATATTATTGGGGATGTCTAAATGTCAATCGCTTCTCCATATGCCGCAGCTGTAGCTTCTTTCATTCCTTCGCTCATAGTAGGGTGAGGATGAACGGCATTTAGAATTTCATGTGCAGTGGTTTCTAATTTACGCGCAACAACAGCTTCTGCAATCATTTCTGTAACATTATTGCCAATCATATGGCAACCTAAGAACTCACCATATTTTGCATCATAAATTACTTTTACAAACCCTTCTGTGGTTCCGCCTGCAACTGCTTTTCCGCTGGCAATGAAGGGGAATTTACCCACTTTGATTTCATAACCCGCATCCTTAGCCGCTTTTTCAGTATAACCTACTGAAGCAATCTCAGGAGAGGTATAAGTACAACCAGGGATATTATTGTAATCCATTGGTTCAGGTTTGTGACCACTTAAATGTTCTGCTGCATTAATCCCTTCTTTTGCTGCAACATGCGCCAATGCTTGTCCTGGGGTGCAATCGCCTATAGCATATAATCCTGCAACGCTTGTTTGTTGATTAGCATCTACAATGATTTTTCCTTTTTCAGTTTTAATACCCAATGCTTCTAATCCGATATTTTCAATATTGGCAACAACACCTACAGCACTCAATAAAATATCTGCTTCCAATATCACTTCGCCTGCAGCTGTTTTCACAGTAGCTTTTACACCAGCACCTGAAGTGTCCACTTTTATAACTTCACTATTTGTCATAATAGTCATGCCTTGTTTTTTAAACTGCTTCTCCATTTCTTTGCTGATGTCTTCATCTTCAACAGGAACAATACGTGGCATAAATTCTACGATGGTTACTTGAGTGCCCATGCTGTTATAGAAATACGCGAACTCACTTCCAATCGCACCGCTTCCGCAAATAATCATGCTTTTAGGTTGTGTCGGTAATGACATAGCTTCTCTGTAACCGATAATTTTTTTACCATCAATAGGCATTGTAGGCAATTGTCTTGCACGACCACCAGTTGATAGTATTATATTTTTAGCTTCAAGTACTTGCTTGGAATTATCAGCAGCAGTAACTTCCAGTTTATTGGAAGCAATCAATTTCCCTGTGCCCATAATCACATCAATCTTATTCTTCTTCATCAGGAATTGAATACCCTTGCTCATTTTATCAGCTACACCACGACTACGCTTAATCACTCCCACAAAATCAGCCGTAGCTTTATCAACAGTGATTCCATAATCAGCTGCATGTTTTGTGTATTCATAAACCTGCGCACTTTTCAATAAAGCTTTGGTAGGAATACAGCCCCAATTCAAGCAAATACCTCCAAGACTTTCTTTTTCTACAATTGCTACTTTTTTGCCCAATTGACTTGCTCTGATTGCAGCAGGATAACCACCTGGTCCGCTGCCTAAAACGATAACGTCGTATGCCATAATGTTGAATTTTTAGATTACGATTGCGAATTTAAACTGAAATAGGGGATTGACCAAAAGCATATTGAATAGTTTTTAGGATGTCCTCGATTCTACCTTTCGTTTATTCGCAATTATCTGAAGGGAATTGATACTTACATTTAACTCAAAGCCAATTAAAATGGATAGGGAATTGATATAAATCAAGGCCATAATCATCATAATCGTACCAATTGAACCATATAGCAGATTATATCTACTAAAATTGGTAACGAAATACGAAAAAACAAAGGAAGATAAAAGACTCAGTAACGTAGTGGTGATACCGCCCGGAGAAATGAGCTTCCATCTTTTTTCAACTGATGGCGCATATTTGAAAATAAATCCAATAGAAAAGAAAATAAGTAAAATGATGAAAATCCATCTGGTATTGGAAATAACATCTCTTAAGTGAGGATTATGTATTAATAATTTCAAAACAGCTCCCTGAGAAATTAATAAAATGAAATAACCCATAAATAAACTAAAAATCAAAACGGTCAATTTTATGGCAGTCCATCTTGATGCAAGACCTATTCTTTTTTCAAATCCGATATGATTTTTTTTATTGAAAGATCTGATCAATCCCATCATGGCACTAGAAGCAAAATACAACGATAATAATAGCCCGAAGGATAGTAAGCCGATTCTGTTTTCATAAATAAAGGAATCAACAAATTTGATGAGTTCTTTATTGTAAACTTTTGAAGGAATAATATCTACAATGATTTTATTTAATTGAGTTCTGATAGCGCTCTTGGAAATAAATGGCAAATGAGGAATTAGGGTAAATATAAATAGTAAGGAAGGCGGTATCGCCATAATAAAGTTGTACGATATGGCAGAAGCCCTTTCGGTTAGTCCGTGCGTTTTGATTTGTTTGTAAAAGAAACGCAATACATCATAAAGTGGAACGCCTTCAAATCCGGGGGGATGAATACGCTTGCTTCTGTTTACAAAGAATGCAAGTGGTGTTTTCGTAATTAATATTCTTTCGAATTTTGTCAATGGCGTCGAATTATTTTTGTGTGGAATGATTTTTTTGGAGCTGATCTAATGCATGCTGGTATAATTTTGCATTAACCAGATGTTCACTATAGGAATTTGCAAAATTAGAATAGCCACTGAAATCAGGTTTTGCAACAAAGAAGATATAATCAGTTGTTGGAGCGTCAAGAACGGCATCTATTGTGGTTATAGATGGCGTACAAATTGGACCCGGAGGCAGTCCTATCTGTTGATAGGTGTTGTAATCCGACGGGAAGGAAAGATGCCCATGAAGAATTCTTTTTAATTCAAAATTTCGCATAGCAAATTTTACAGTTGGATCGGCTTCAAGTTTCATCCCTTTTTTTATTCTGTTGATATACACACTTGCAATTTTGCCTTTGTCTGCGTCCATGTTTGTTTCTTCTTCTACAACACTGGCTATTGTATATATTTCTTCTGGGGTAAATCCTTTTCCTTTTGCTTTCTTCGAACGTTCCCCTTCCCAGAAATAGTCGTGTTGTTTTTTTAATCTCAACAGTATTTTTGAAAATGAACTATTCCACCATAATAAATAGGAGTTAGGAATAAAAGTAGTCATCACGGTATTGGTATCAAGATGATAAGATGCTAAAGAATCGTTGCTTGTTAAAAAATGGATGGCCTCACTAGAATCTACTTCAAAGTTTTCGCCAATTTTTGCAGCAAGATCTTCTTTTGTACGGAGCTTGGTGATTACAAGTCTCACAGGTTCTTGATTTCCGGATTTTAGCATTCTGATGAGACTTAATAAGTTGCTTCCATTTTTTACTAAGTATCGCCCTGGCTTAATGTGCTCGTTATATTTTAATGATGTTGAAATTAGATTGAAGAAAAAAGTATGGGATAGTATTTTTTGTGAAATCAATTGATCTTTTACATCATTATATTGGCTTCCTGTTTTGATGTATAAAAATTTATTTTCCGGAGCAGATACTACAGGTCCTAATACATTCCATCCTGTATACATTCCAATCAAAACAATAATCAAAAAAAGTATGGATAAGATACGCTTCATTATTTCTTTATTTTTAGTCGGCAAAATAAATAAAAAACCCCGCGTTTTATTGCGGGGTAATATCTTTTTACAAAAACTTTAATTTTTATTTTGTTCCAGGTAAAGGAGTCGTGTTTGCAGGAGCAGCAGCTTTTTGTTGTGGTGTTGTTGAAATACCTTTAATTAAATCGTCTCCTTTATTTGCACCTTCTTTTGGAATGAAAGCAGGAGATACCAGACAAAGGATACCAACAATAGTAGCAAATACCCAGGTTCCTTTTTCCAAAACATCAGTTGTTTGTTTAACACCCATCAACTGGTTGCCAACACCACCAAACGTACCCGATAAGCCACCACCTTTTGGATTTTGTATTAAAACTATAAATCCAAGAATGATTGAGGCAATAATGATTAATATTCCGAATAATGTTAACATGGTATTTTTATTTTAAAGATTTTATTTTGTCTGCAAAGAAAACACTTTTAGAAGGATTAAGCAAACTTAATTTCTCATAAATTTCTATTGCTTTGTTCAACTTTCCTTGTTGGATAAACACATCTGCCATTGATTCCGTCACTACCTGAGCAGTCGTATTGCTTTTTTCTGCCATATCGGATACGGCTTTATCTGCAATGCCACTGGTTTCCGGCAATTTACCGGCATCTGCCTTTTTCATGGTTTTTAGCCATTCTGTAAAACTTTTCATTTGTTTCCCCAGCTTATCATCACTTTTTATTTCGGCACTCAATTTTATGCCTTGCGATGCGAAGTAATCTGAAGCAAATAAGGGCTCAAATACCAATTCTTCTTTTTCAATCTCGCTGGGTGCTGTTTTATTTTCAATCTTGGGACTTTCGTTATTTGAAGGAAGTGGGACGTTTTTTAATTGGCGAAGTTGATAATCCAGGAAATAGGCATCATTAAAATGTAAGGCAGTTCTTGCTGCTATAGCAGGGTATTCTGGAATAGTTTTTTTTGTTCTTTCTAATAAAAAAAAGTGAGGGATGCTAAAATAGGGGAATGAAGCCACTTCTTTTAGCAACATTTCATCGGGGTTACTTGAATTTCCCTGATAAATTTTGTTATATAAATCTTGCTGTATCATAAATTGAAACCGATTAAAAAATGAGCATAGTTATTTTACCAGTTAGAAAATATTTTATTGAATATCTCATCAACTATATTCTTGATGATTTCATTGTTTAGCTTTGATTCTGCCTGAGACAAACTAAGATTAGCGTCGAAATCAAAAGTCCTTAAAATATCAGCCTCTAAATTTTTTTTATCATCTAAATTGTTTTTGAAATCTAAATGGAATCCAACTGTTAGTCTGTTTCCATTTGCATTAGCACCTGCAATACTTATGGTGCTGGTATAATATTGAGAAACATAACCACTGATATCATAGTGCGCATCATCTGAATTCGTTTGTCTGAGTCTGGTAGTATTGATAATTTTTTGTTTCAAACTTTCCGTTAATTGTGGACTTAACTGTGTGTTGATATACTGCGCTTTATTCTCTAAATAATTTACGCGGAATGTTTTAACCTCCGTTGGAATAGGAGAGCTGTCCTTGAATGAATATTTACATGTTGCGTAATTAAAAAACGACAATAAAATAATACATAAGAAATATGCTCTCAACGTCCGCATTTTAATTTTAGAAGTAATCATTTTTTCGTTTTTAATAAATTCATTTTTTCAATCAACCAATCAACCTTTCAACCACTTTCAACTCTTTTCAACCAATCCAGCTACAAATGCTCAATATCATACTCCTTCAACTTCCTATAAAGCGTTCTCTCGCTAATGCCAAGATCAAGCGACGCATCTCTTCTTTTGCCGCGGTGTTTTTTTAATGCTTTAATGATGAGTTCTTTTTCTTTATCAATAATGCTTAAAGATTCTTCTATTTCTTCATGCTGTTGTATCGGTGAATGTTGATCATTTCTTATAATCACCGCTGATGAACTTCCTGTATTATTATTAGAATTGTTTGTATGGAGTTCTTTGATATTGTTTCCAGCGTCCTGTTCATTAGTATACATCGGCATGTTATGCGACATGGATGGATTCTGTATGATGTCGAAAAACATTTTCTTCAATTCATTTACATCTTTTTTCAT
>CALQJK010000002.1:0-22682 GCA_943330875.1 Chitinophaga pinensis | reverse complement strand
GTATGTGACTGAGGGTTAGCGAAGCTTTGTCTTGTGTAGAAAGATATTTTAATCTAATGAATAAAGAATTGATTTATAAAAATAGAATCTGGAAAAATTCTTTGAATTAATAACCAGGTAAAATAAACGAGTTTAGGAAAATTGAAAAATGGAGGAAACGTTATTTTGGCATGTAGTTTATACCCGACCTCGCTGGGAAAAAAAGGTTGCCAGAATCCTTGATGAAAAGGGGATTGAGAATTATTGTCCCCTGAACAAAGTTGAAAAGCAGTGGAGTGATCGTAAGAAAATAATATTTGAACCGCTGTTTAAAGGATATGTATTCATCAGGATAACTGATGATAAAAAGTGGAATATTAAATTAATAGATGGAATTATAAGTTATGTGTATTTCCTTGGAAAACCTGCGGTCGTCAGAGATGAGGAAATAGAGACAATAAAAAAATTCCTAAATGAATTTAAAAGCATAGAAGTATCTGATAATCAATTAAAAGAGAAGGATGCTGTAATAATAAATAGAGGCGTATTAATGAATTATAAAGGAGTTGTACTAGAGATTTTGGGAAATAAAGCCCGTGTAAAAATTGATAGTATGGGGGTAAGCTTGAGCGCTGTTTTTGATAAGAAAAGTCTTACACACTAAATTTTTATTTAAAGATTTTTATAATTTACTGAACATTTTCAAGAAATATTATTAATTTACTTGCTCAATTTTAATTAGATGAAACTTACTGACAAAATTTATATAGCCGGCCACAACGGCTTAGTTGGAAATTCCATACTAAGATTGCTCAGAAAAAAAGGGTACACAAATATCATAACCCGTACCTCAGAGGAGCTAGACCTCAGGGATCAGCAAATGGTTAATGGTTTTTTCGAGGCAGAGCAACCATCTTATGTTTTTTTAGCCGCAGCCAAAGTTGGTGGCATAATGGCTAATAAAAATTTCCCTTCCGATTTTATTTATGATAACTTAAGTATTCAAAATAATGTTATTCATGCTTCTTATAAATGGGGTGTAGAAAAATTATTGTTTTTAGGAAGCAGTTGTATCTATCCCAAGAATTCACCTCAGCCCATAATGGAAGATTATTTAATGACGGGCTATCTGGAACCTACAAATGAGCCTTATGCGATTGCTAAGATTGCAGGAATCAGAATGTGCCAGGCATACAAGAAACAATATGGATGTAATTTCATTAGCATTATGCCACCTAATTTATATGGAATTGGGGATAATTATAACCTTCAGAATGCACATGTTTTGCCAGCACTTTTAAGGAAATTTCATGAAGCTAAAATTAATAATCAAAAATCAGTAGTGGTTTGGGGTACAGGAAAACCAAGAAGGGAGTTTCTTTTTGTTGATGATGCAGCAATGGCATGTTACTTTTTAATGCAGAAATACGACTCGTCGGAAATTATAAATATTGGAACCGGATTGGATCATACAATCATGGAAATGGCAACTTTAATCAAAAAAATTACCAACTATTCTGGTACAATTGAATTTGATGAGTCAAAGCCAGATGGAACTCCACGCAAATTACTCAATGTTGACAAAATTAATAAGCTGGGTTGGCAGTCAACCATAGATTTAGAAGCAGGATTGCAAATAACTTACAACAATTTCGAAGAAAATTATTTGTATTATACCAGTCCAAAAAATACCAGAAATCTTAAGTTGATAAATGTGTAGAATTTCAGGTTTGGTTAATTACAGTATTCCGGTTTCTCTGAAACAACAAATGGTTGAGGGAATGTGTGATGTCCAAAAAAATGGCGGACCTGATGATGGTGGAGTTTATGTTTCCGATGATGAAAATGTAATTTTGGGAAACAGAAGACTCGCGCTTCTAGACCTTAGTTCATCCGGGCATCAGCCGATGCATTATAAAAACAGGTTAACGATTACCTACAATGGTGAATTGTACAACTTCCCTTCACTGAAAAAAGAACTTCAGCATCTCGGACATTCTTTTGAAAATCACACTGATACAGAAGTAATACTTGCAGCTTTTGACGAATGGAATACTAATTCATTTTCAAAGCTTGAAGGAATGTTTGCATTTTCACTTTATGATAAGCAAGAGAATCATGTTTACTTAGTCAGGGATTCAGTTGGTATAAAACCCCTCTATTATTCACTTGCTAATGGTGGTTTATCATTTGCTTCAGAGGTAAGGGCTTTTAAATCGATTGATTATTCCTGGAAGGAAAATGAATACTGGCAAGTTTATCTGATGGCTTACGGCCATATTCCAGAACCGTATACAACTTATGAAGAAATTTTATCGCTGCATAAAGGTTCTTTTTTAAAGTTTGATATAAGTACAAGGCAATCGCATACTCAGTCGTTTGGCCATTATAATTACAGCAGCCAGATTTTAAAGGATGTTCCACTAACCTCAATGATCAGAAATGCAATTGAGAAATCTGTTGGAAGCCAGCTCCTCGCAGATGCTCCATTAGGTATTTTTTTGAGTGGTGGCATAGATTCAAGCATATTGGCTTTGACAGCATCTAAAGTTCAGAACAAGAGTTTAAACTGTCTTTCATTATATTTTAATGAAGAAGGTTTTTCTGAAAAAAAATACCAGGATCTGGTTTTACAAGAAATCAGTTGCTCGAGTCATCAATATCTTTTATCAAAGGAAATTTTTAATGAATCATTTCCTGATGTTTTAAAAGATATGGATCTTCCAAGCTGCGACGGTATTAACACATGGTTTATTAGCAAATATGCTCATGAACTTGGTTTAAAAGCTGTACTATCGGGGATTGGAGCTGATGAATTGTTTGGCGGTTATCCTTCTTTTAAAAGGATGGAAATTGCAGAGAGATTAAGATTGTTGCCTGGCTTTCTTTTGAATTCATTTAGCAAGAGCAAGCAAAAGAAGTTTAACAGACTTTCATATTTGAATATTGATGGGATTAAAGGTCTTTATCTTTTTCTCAGAGGTCAGTTTAATATTTCTGAAATAGCCCGCTTTCTTGATGCAGATGAAAAACAGGTTTGGAAAATTCTCAATGATACTCCAGTTATGGGAGATGTTTCTAATCTTGAAAATAGAAATAGGGCAAGCTGGATGGAATTCAATATGTATATGCAGAATCAATTATTAAGAGATGCAGATGTAATGAGCATGGCGCATAGCGTAGAAATAAGGGTGCCTTTTCTCGATCATGAATTGATAAACCTGGCAATGTCTGTTAGTCCGGATGTTAAGTATGCCGGACAAAGACCGAAACAACTTTTGATAGATTCTTTCCGCGACATATTACCCGAACCGGTTTGGAACAGGCCTAAAATGGGATTTAGTTTTCCATTTTCCAACTGGATTAAAAATAATAGTTTCGTTGATACTTTAATGATTCAGGGAGATTCAAACTCCCGCACTTATTATAATAAATTTCTTAATGGAAATTTACATTGGTCTCAAATGATGTCATTGATTATTATGAGAAGCCGTAATGAAGAATAACCGTATTTTATTTCTCACATTAAGGGTTTTTTCCGCAACTGGTGGAATTGAAAAAGTATGCAGGATAATTGGGAAGCTGCTTTTCGAAATGACTTTTTCTGGAAATAAGAAATTTGATATTTATTCATCCCACGATTCTTCAGTTGCTGCAAAAGAAAATAAATATTTTCCCAATGAGTTTTATAGAGGTTTTGAAAATCACAGGTTAAATTTCATCTGGAGTTCATTTCGCAAAGGGATAAAATCAGATGTTGTATTATTAAGTCATATCAATCTTTTACCAGTAGGCTGGTTAATTAAAATATTTTCTCCCTCAACACGAATCATTTTAATCGCACATGGAATAGAAGTTTGGTATCTTCCTCTTGGCTTTAAAAAAAAGATGATAAATGCTTGTGATAAAATAATCTGTGTAAGTCAATTTACAAAAGACAAGATCACGGAATTGAAACTTGCAAAAGAAGAAAAATGTATAGTAATAAACAATTGTTTAGATCCATATTTGCCAGCAATTAATACATCGCATAAACCAAAAGAACTTCGTGAAAAATACGGGTTCAATGAAACAGATAAGATTCTTTTTACTTTAACCAGAATGGAAGCATCGGAGCGTTATAAAGGCTATGACAGAGTGATGCATGCTATTGCTGAATTAAAAAAAGACATTCCCGAAATAAAATATGTTATTGGAGGAAGCTACGAAACAAAAGAGAAAGATTACATAGATGCATTAATTAAAGATCTGGGGATTACAGAAAATGTTGTAATGACAGGCTTTATACCAGATGAGAAGTTGAGTGATTATTTTCTTTTGGCAGACCAGTATATTATGCCGAGTTATAATGAAGGATTTGGTATCGTTTTTATTGAGGCAATGTATTATAATTTGCCTGTTATTGCCGGCAATAAAGACGGATCTGTTGATGCATTGCTAAATGGTAAATTAGGGATTCTTATAGATCCAATGAATATCCTTGAAATAAAAAATGCTATTAGAAGGAATTTCAATAATAATGAAAAAATAAATCCGGATAGAAATTTATTGATGTCTAATTTCGGATATGAGCATTACAAAAAAAGATTTGAATCAATTCTTATAAATTGATTTATTAAAATGAGCAGTACAACAAACAAGAAAAACAATAATGCCGAAAGCTGGGATTTAGTTCTGAAGCCCGGAAGAGCTGAGAAGAATTATTGGAAAGACATCTGGCGTTACCGTGAGTTGTTTTATATTTTAAGCTGGAGAGATATTAAAGTCAGGTACAAACAAACTGTGTTGGGTGCAGCATGGAGCATTATAAGACCGCTTCTAACCACTATAATCTTTACAATTGTATTTAGTAAAATAGCCAAGCTCAGTAATCCAGGTAATGCCCCATATGCGCTAATGGTTTTTGCAGGAATGTTGCCATGGCAATTTTTTAGTAATGCATTGAGTGAGTCCAGCAATAGTTTGGTGGGTAATGCAAACCTGATTACAAAAGTGTATTTTCCAAGATTAATAATTCCTGCGAGTTCTGTAATTACAAGTTTAGTAGACTTTGGAATTTCATTTGGCATCTTAATTATTATGATGTTCTGGTATCATTATATTCCTTCATGGCATATTGTTTTTTTACCAGTATTTATATTTCTTGCATTTGTTTGTGCATTTGGAGTTGGATTATATTTAACGGCAGTAAATGTAAAGTACCGTGACTTTAGATACATCATTCCATTTATCATACAATTTGGATTATACATTACGCCGGTAGGATTTAGCAGTAGTTTGATTTCTGAAAAATGGAAATTATTATATTCTATGAATCCTATGGTAGGTGTTATAGACGGATTTCGGTGGTGTATATTGGGAGATACAATGAATTGGAATTCTTTTATTTTTTCTGTGTTAATTTCCTTTCTTTTTTTATTTTTAGGAGTAGTTTATTTCAGAAAAATGGAAAGAACATTTGCAGATAATATTTAAATAAAAACTTTTGTCAAAAATTATTGAAGTTCGTGGGCTCTCAAAAAGTTACATCATAAATCATGAGGGTAAAGAGAGTTATACAGCGCTGAGGGATGTAATAGCAAACAAAACAAAGAAAATATTTTCATTTCCTAAATGGAAAGCAGCCCCATCTGTAACTAAAGAAGAATTTTGGGCATTAAAGGACATTGATTTTGATATTGAACAAGGTGATCGTGTAGGCATTATAGGTAGGAATGGCGCGGGCAAAAGCACTTTATTAAAAATATTGTCAAGGATTACTGAACCCACAACTGGAACCATTAGTATTAAGGGTAGAATTGCTTCATTACTTGAGGTAGGTACAGGCTTTCATCCTGAATTGTCTGGAAGAGAAAATATTTATTTGAATGGCGCCATTCTTGGAATGAGCCGCTCAGAAATCAAAAAACATTTTGATGCCATTGTTGATTTTGCGGAAGTAGAAAAGTTTCTTGATACTCCTGTAAAAAGATATAGCAGTGGAATGTATGTTCGTTTAGCCTTTGCCGTTGCCGCACATCTTGAACCTGAAATTTTAATTATAGATGAAGTGTTAGCCGTTGGTGATGCGCAGTTTCAAAAGAAATGTTTGGGGAAAATGGAGGATGTGAGTAATAATGAGGGAAGAACAGTATTGTTTGTTAGTCATAATATGGGAGTGGTTTCACAACTTTGCAATAAAGGAATTCTTTTAAATAAAGGGAATATTGAAAGTGCCGGAAGCATAGATTATATTATTGAAAATTATATAAATTTCAACAATACCACTACTGAAGGTTATTATTATGATGAAGCAAAATTAAAGAGCAAGGTTAATTATATAAAAAGTATAGTTTTAAGAAATTCGGAAAATGTGGCAAAATCTGAATTTACTTTTAATGAAAGAATAAGAGTTGATTTTGTGATGCAAATAAATGAAGATATTCCCAATCTCCTAATTGGTATAGGGATTCAAGATAAACTACAAAATAGGGTGTCAACCATTTTAAAATCGGTTTCATTTTTTAATAAAAATGAAAAGAATGAAATTCATGGTTTTGTTGATTTGCCTTCAAGTATTATTGCGCCTAATTATTATTCATTAGTGGTGGCAATATGGGCAAAGGATCTGGTTATAAGTGATATTCAAGAAAATATTTGTCCATTCAGAATTCATGATAATGGATCTGAATTTGCTTTGTATGAAGGCTATGATTATGGCTCTGTTTTATTAAATCCCAATTGGCATAATGCTTAAAAAAATCGTAAAAAGAATATCTTATTTTTTTTATAAAATAGGATATTTCGAATCGGTCAGAATTGAATCAGAAAAACGACAAAAGCGTTTAAATGAAATGGCTTTGATTGGAGAGAATGTATGGATTGCAGGCGAAGCGTTAATTTTAAACAACGCTCATCCAAAAGAAAAATTAAGTATCGGGAAAAATTCAAGAATAATGGGAAGTTTACTGTTATTTGATTTTGATGGAGAAATTGAAATAGGCGAAGATTGTTTTATAGGTCCGGACACCAGAGTTTGGTCGGCAAAAAAAATTAAAATTGGTTCAAGAGTCTTGATTGCTCATAATGTAAACATTCATGATAACATTTCTCATCCTTTGGATGCTCATGAAAGGTATCAGGAAAATTTGTATTTCGTTAATACAGGCATTCACACAAAAACAGACATCAAGCCTGCAGCAATAATAATTGGTGATGATGTTTGGATAGGGTTTAATGCAACTATAATGAGAGGAGTAAAAATTGGTGAAGGCGCCATTATTGGAGCCAATACACTTGTGAAAGAAGATATAGCTCCCTGGACTGTCAATATTGGTAATCCATCAAAGGTTATTAGAACAATGGAGCCAAATAAATAAAGTAATAAAAATTAAATCAGGTACTTTGAAAATTCTAATCTTAGGTGCTGAAGGTTTTATTGGATCTCATTGTGTTTCTCATTTTTTGAATAATAATCACGATGTTTTTGGTGTAGATTTATATGAACAGCCTACAAAGCAATATACTTACCGAAAAGTATCAAGGCTGTCTTTTGAAATAGAAAACATCATTTCAGAAAATGATGTTGATTTAATAATCAACGCTTCTGGTAGTGGTAATGTTGGATTATCAATGAATCATCCATTGATTGATTTTGAATCAAATTGCCTTGATTTGATTAGAGTATTGGATGCCATCAGAAAATTTAGACCTAAGACTAAATTTATTCATTTGTCAAGTGCGGCTGTTTATGGTAATCCTAATAGATTACCTGTAAAAGAAACGGATGAATTAAAACCTTTATCGGCCTATGGTTGGCATAAGCTTATTTCAGAAAATATTTGTAAAGAGTATGTTCAACTTTATAATTTAAGCATTTCTATATTAAGGCCTTTTTCTGTTTATGGCAAAAGCTTAAAAAAACAGATCTTTTGGGATGCATATAAAAAAATAATTGACAATAATATTTCTCTTGAATTAATGGGGACTGGTAATGAGAGCAGGGATTATATCCATATCAATGATCTAGTAAAAGCAATTGAATTAGTTGCTCTTAATTCTCCGATGAATGGTGATGTATACAATGTAGCCAGTGGTATTGAAACATCAATTGCAAAAGCAATTCATATTTTTATTGAAAAACTCGATGTTAAAACAGCCATTACTTTTAACAATCAAGTCAGAAAAGGAGATCCTTTAAATTGGTGTGCTGATATTTCGAAGTTGAGATCCATTGGATTTGTATCCCCCATTTTAATGGAAGAGGGTTTGGTGGACCTGGCTTCATGGTTTAAAAATTTAAAAGCATGAGAAAGGTAAAAAAAATCGCCATTCTGGCACTAGGCGACGCTGGCTGGCAGGGGGGAATTCAATACACAACCAATCTTTTAAATGCACTTGACAAAGTTGAAAATAGCGGTGAAATAGAAATACATTTATTTAAAAAAGAATCACAGGTGTTTTCTGATATTTCAGATTTTACCACAGTAAATATTATTGTTCATCCTATTGAAACTTCCTTCAGATCAAAGAAACTGCTGAATAAACTATGGTGGAAATTTAATGAAATAATTTTCAATGATTATCACCGTAGATTCGTTGATTACTTTTTACAAAATAATTTTGATTTTGTTTTCCCCTCTAATATTCCATCAAAATATCGAAAAATAAATGTCGCATCTTGGATTGCAGATTTTCAGTATCATCATTTTCCAGATGGTGCTAGTACAAGTGTTACTTTGAAAGCTGAAAATCTTATTTCCGGAATTGCAAAAAACTCAAAAAAGATTATTCTTAGCAGCAATTTTTGCGAAAAAGATTGCCACCGTCTTTTCCCCTGTACAATAGGTAAAACTTTTGTGATGCCATTTTCGGTTTATATTAATCCTAAGTATTTACTAGAAAACAATTTAGATTGGGTTGTAAAAAAATATGAATTGCCAAAAAAGTATTTTATTGTTTCTAATTTGTTTGCACCTACAAAAAATCACAAAGTGATTTTTGAGGCAATGGGCTTATTGAAAAAGAAAGGTGTCATTGTAAATCTTGTATGTACCGGAAATATTGTTGACTATAGAAATGAAAGCTATGCAAATGATATTCTTCAAATGCTGACTGAGTATAAAATCAGAAGTCAGGTTTTTCTTCTTGGTTTGATTCCAAGATTAGATCAATTGGCATTATACAGAACAAGTACGGCTATGATACAGCCTTCTTTAAATGAAGGTTGGAGCACCTCTGTAGAAGAAGCAAAAGTTCTTGGAAAAGACATACTGACTGCTGATATTGAAGTACACAAAGAACAGATAATTGATAATCCTTTTCAGTTTAAATCCATTAATTCAGAAGATTTGGCATTGAAAATTGAAACAATTGTTCAAAATACAAAGGACTCCACATTTCCTGATATTCAAAAAGAAAAAAAAGCATTTCAATCATATCAGGAAAGTGTAAAATCGTTTGGGAATCGTTTTTTAGAAATCGCAAATACCTAATTTATTTATTTTGATAAACGTTACAAAATCATTTCTTCCTCCAATAGAAGAATACACTTCTTATTTACAAAAAATATGGGAAAGTGGTCATCTTACCAATCATGGTCCTTTCGTTTGTGAATTAGAAGAAAAATTAAAAAAATTATTAGGCGTAAAGCATTTTTTTTATGTAAATAATGGAACCATAGCTATTCAGATTGCATTAAAGGCATTGGATATAAAAGGTAAAGTGATTACGACTCCATTTTCTTATGTAGCAACATCCTCTTCAATTGTATGGGAAAATGCCGAACCGGTTTTTGCAGATATCTTTCCTGATGATTTAACTATTGATGTAAACGAAGTTGAGAAATTAATTACCCCTGATACTACCGCTATTCTGGCAACACACGTTTATGGTATTCCTTGTCATGTTAAGGAACTCGAATTGATTGCCAAAAAGCATCAATTGAAAATTATTTACGATGCAGCTCACGCTTTTGGTGTAGAGTATGACGGTACCTCTGTTTTGAATTTCGGTGATATTTCTACCTTAAGTTTTCACGCAACCAAATTGTTTCATACTGTTGAAGGAGGCGCCATTGTTACAAACGACGATGAACTGGCTCACCGCATAGCCTATATGAGAAATTTTGGTCACAATGGTCAAGAAGCTTTTTGGGGAGTAGGAATCAATGGAAAGGCTTCCGAATTTCATGCCGCTATGGGGTTGTCGGTACTTCCTTATTTTGAAAAAATTATAAATTCCAGAAAGGAGATTTCATTTTTATATGAACAGCTTTTTGAAGCATGTCAAATTAAATTAGAAAGACCTTCTTTAAAAAATGCAAGCACTTATAACTATGCCTATTTTCCGGTATTGTTTGAAAGCGAGGCTCAGTTGATTAAAGTTAGAGATGCATTAAATAATGAATCTATTTTTCCGAGAAGATATTTTTATCCTTCATTGAATAATCTTCCATATGTTCAAAACAGGCCAGTGCCTGTTACTGAAAATGTAGCGGTAAGAATTTTATGTTTACCACTTTATTATGATCTTTCTTCTACTGATGTTAAAAAAATAGTTGACATTATTGCTAATAATTTGAGTTGATATTACTTTCTGTCATTTTGTAGGATTTGTTATGATTGAAATAGTTAGGTTTATTTACAGGTGGATTAGATATCCTCAACAGCGAAGAAGGGTAGACTTGAATAAAATAGTAATGCCCATTCAAGATAGAGAAATTGAGATTCAATATAAAAAAGAAACAAAAAATCTGATTGTTTTTTTGGTGCCTGGAGGGCAATGGGAGCAGGGTAAAGAAAAGATCTCCGGTGGGCTTATTTCAATTTGTTCATTGTACCAGGAAACAGTAAAGTTAAAAAATATCCATAATGCTGAAGTTATTATGGTTACCCATAAAGAAGATGGACTAATTTGGAAATTTGAGAGTTTTGAAAATAATATTCAACTCTATAGAATAGATCAGTTAAGCAGCTACTTTAATAAAATAGATAATCTGCTTTTTCATTTGCCCGAATATTTAATTTCTAGATTTAAAAAAAACCTGGGTATTAAAAATGTTAATTGGCTGAAAACCATTCCCAATGTTCATTTTAATATAATGAATCAGAATATCAGATTAATGCCATCTGTCGATGTTGTAAATGGTTTAAAAAAATGGGCTAATAAAATCACCATTACCACGGCCCATCAGCGTTATTGTACATTGGAAAAAAGGAATTACTATGGTGTTCCCATACATAAATTTTCAGTTTGGATTAGCCCTGAGCAATATTATTTTAAAACAAAAGCTGAAAAAGAAAACTTAATCGTAGTATCTCCGGATCTTCATCCTTTGAAGTCTGAAATTCTTGAAAATATAAAAAATATAAAAGGAGTAGAGGTTAGAATCATTGAAAATCTGACCTATGAAGCGTATAAAAAATTAATTGCCAAAGCCAAATGGAGTCTAACTTTTGGTGAAGGATTGGATGGCTATTTTATAGAGCCTGTTTTTAGCGGAGCAATTAGTTTTGCTGTATATAACGAACTTTTTTTTACACCTGATTTCGGTTCGCTTCAAACTGTTTATAAGTCTATAGAAGAATTGAAAAACAAAATTGTAATAGATATCGAATTATTCGAAAACACAGAAATGTTTCAAGACTACCAAAAGACTCAGTTTGATTTATGTGCTCATTATTACAGCAAAAAGGAATACGAAAAGAATTTAGTTGATTTTTATTCAGGGAAATATACATATGAGTAATCATCCTTTAGTTACTATAATTACAGTTACCTATAATTCTTCTGCATTTGTAAAAGATGCTATAGTAAGTGTTTTACAACAAAGTGTTGATGATTTTGAATATATAATAATTGATGATAACAGTACAGATAATACATGGGCTATTATAAATTCATATCACGACAATAGAATCTTACGGTTTAGAAATGAGTCTAATGTAGGAGAATATGAAAATAGAAATAAAGCAATTGGACTGGCCAAAGGAAAGTATATTGTTTTCGTTGATGGAGATGATGTTACATTAAACAGAGGCATTGAAATCGCAGTAGCTGAAATGAAATTGCACCCGGATTGTAGTTTTGGAATTGTTAAATCAGAAAATCCAAAATATATAGGTCCGCTCTCATTAACACCTGCTGATATATACAAGCTTGAATTTTTTGGAGGGGGCATTCTAAATTCGAGTTTGGCTAATAATATTTTCAGAACAGAAGCTTTAAAAAAGCATCATTTTTTGTTTGGTTATAAAAATTCAGATACATACACCAGGCTATTATTGGCACAGTTTTCGAATACTTTAATTTTGATTTTTCCGATTTCTGTTTGGAGGTTAACTGAAAATCAAACTTCCAAAAAGATAAATATCGAAAATCATTTATTACAGCGGATTCGTTTTTATCATGAAAAAATACTTCTAAATACTAATTTCGACTTGATAGATAAAACCGATTTCAAGCCTATTTATTATCTTAATTATTTCAAACTAATTGTTTATTATTTACAAAGGTTTAAACTTAAAAAAATAATACAAATAAGGAAATACAAATTAGATTCATTTTTCCCAGTATGTCAATTTCTCTCAAAAAAAGCAAGGTCAAATTATTGGGATGAATACAATTACAAAAACATCAATATTAAATTCAGAAATAAAAGATGAAGTTGCATATTGGTGTGAATGACAGGTTTTTAGAGATTTTTATTAATAACGCGAAAGAATCTTCTAATTTATCAGATCATCATTTTCTTATTTATGGGAATCCTGAATTGCCTTTTTCCGACAATTTTAGTTTTGAAAATTTGACTTTTGTAGATAAGTTGAATCATAGCGATGACATAATTGATAAAATAAATCAGTCGACAGTTATTTACATTCATTTTCTTTCAGAAGAAGTGTCACTTTTTTTATCAACTTTTGATTTGAGTAATAAAAAGTTAGTGTGGATTTTTTGGGGAACAGATGGCTTTAGTTTGCCTGAAATTTCGAAACAACTAAAAGATCCTGCAAGAAGTATTTTTTATAATTTGGCAAAGGATGTTCGTGATTATTTCTTTAAAAGAAAGTCTAAATCTGCAAAGTATCTGATTCTTCCGAAAATAAATTATTTCGCACATTATATTGACGAGGATTTTGAAATGATGAGAAGTCTTTTGGCAGAAGATGTTCAGTTTTTAAATTTTTCATATGGCGTCAACGAATCAATCATAATTGATAAACCATTGTTGGGAGATGATATATTGGTTGGTAATTCAGCATCCATTACCAACTACCACTTATTTGCGTTCAATAAAATAGAAGCAGGGCATTCAACTAGTAAAATTCATTGTCCTTTATCTTATGGTGGACAGCCTGATTATGTAAATCAAATGATTGCGGAAGGGAAAAAAAGATTTGGCACAAGGTTTATTCCTTACACTGAAAAAATGAAAAGTGCCGCCTTTCATAATATCGTTTTGTCGCAGGCTAAATTTGCATTTATGTGTAATAACAGATCACAGGCTTGGGGTAATATTATGCAATTATTATGGCAAGGTTCTTCTGTTTTTATGTTGAAACAAAATAATTTATTTAAATTTCTAAAAAGAAATGGCTTTCATGTTTTTGATGCTGAAAAAGAAAAGTTCATTTCATTATCTCAAAATCAGATGATCGAGAATCGTCAAAAACTCAATCAGTTGTTTTCTTTGAATGCAATGAAAGATAATTATAACTTGCTGCTGTCGATATAGTCTTTTATATTATTAAACCAATCGGTATAGATGATAAACATTGTAGATTATGGAATTGGTAATTTGAAATCCATTCTCAATATTTTAAATCACATAGGAGTAGAATCGAGAATTTCGAATTCTGTACAGGATATTAAAAATGCAGATAAACTAATCCTTCCGGGTGTTGGACATTTTAAGACAGGTATGGAAAATTTAGCTAAAACAGAATTGATAGATGTTCTAAATGAAGAAGTACTGATTAAGAAAAAAAATATCTTAGGCATTTGTTTGGGTATGCAATTAATGACAAAGCATAGTGAAGAAGGAGATTGTGATGGTTTGGGTTGGATTGATGCCACTACAAGAAAATTTCAATTGAGTGAACACCTTAAAATCCCTCACATGGGATGGAATAATGTGAATTATAAAAAAGATACAGCATTAAATAAAAATATCAGCGCAGAGCCACGACATTACTTTGTACATTCTTATTTTGTTGATTGCAAACATCAGGAAGATGTACTGGCAACAACCTTATATGGTACTGAATTTGTTGCTGCTTTTCAGCATGAAAATATTTACGGTGTTCAATTTCATCCCGAAAAAAGCCATAAATTCGGAATGGAGTTATTAAGAAATTTCAATAAAATCTGATGAGCCTTAGGCCAAGAGTAATTCCTGTATTGTTGCTGCAAAATGGAGGGTTGGTAAAAACATATAAGTTTAAGAATCCGAAATATGTTGGTGATCCGATAAATGCGGTTAAGATTTTTAATGAGAAAGAAGTTGATGAACTCTTATTGCTTGACATTGACTGCAGCATAAATAATAAGGAACCCAATTGTAATTTAATTCTGGAAATTGTAAGTGAAGCGTTTATGCCTATTGGTTATGGTGGTGGTATAAAATCTGTTGAGCAGGCAAAGCGAATATTTGATTTGGGAATTGAAAAGGTTATATTAAATTCTGCTCTCCAGGAAAATATAAAAATAGTTACACAGATTAGTTCGATATATGGCTGTTCAAGTGTAGTCGCTAACATTGATTATAAAAAAAACATTTTTGGGAAGCATAAAGTTTATTTTAAAAGCGGCACTGTTAAATCTGATTATAATCCTTTAGAATGGGCTTTGAAATTACAGGAAGCTGGTTCCGGAGAAATAATTTTAAACAATATAGACAGAGAAGGAACTTACAATGGTTATGATATTGAATTGCTTACAGAAATGAGCAGAAAAATAAAAGTTCCTGTTGTGATTTCTGGTGGTGCATCAACATTAACTGATTTCAAAAATGCTATTCATGCTGGCGCATCAGGAATGTCTGCTGGGAGTATGTTCATTTATAAAAGGCCACATAATGCAGTTTTAATTAATTATCCTTCACCCCAAGAACTAACATCTATTTACAAATGATTGAAGAAGAATACAGACAATGTAGTTTATCTGTAATGGATAATATTGCAGATCCTGATATCAGATTTGACGAAAAAGGAATTTGTAATTATTATTATGAATACAAACAAGCAGAAAAAAAACAGGTTTATTCAGATGAAGAGGGAACAAATAAATTCAATGATGCAATAACGCAAATAAAAAAAGATGGTATAGGAAGAGATTACGATTGTATTCTTGGAGTAAGTGGTGGAGTTGATAGTACATATCTCGCGTTGCTTGCGAAAGAAGCCAGATTGAGGGTGTTATGTGTTCACTTTGATAATGGCTGGAATTCAGAACTTGCAGTAAAAAATATAGAAAATATTGTTTCAAAATGTGGATTCGATTTATATACTTATGTGATTGATTGGAATGAATTTAAAGATATTCAGCTTTCTTATTTTAAAGCCAATGTGATTGATATTGAAGCAGTAACTGATATTGCTATTTTCTCTGCACTTGATATGATCTGCAAGGAGAAAAAAATAAAACATATCATTGATGGCAGAAATGTAGTAACAGAAGTAACACTGCCTAAATCCTGGATATGCAAAAGTCATCCTAATCTGAGAGACATACATGAAAAATTCGGGAAGCTTAAATTGAAATCTTATCCATTGATAGGACCAATTAGAAGGAGAATTGTTGCAAGAACAAATCCTTTTATTTCCTGGCCTTTGCTCAATTATGTAAAATATATAAAATCAGAAGCCAAGAAAAGAATAATAAAAGAATTGGAATGGAGGGATTATGGAGGTAAACATTACGAATCTGTTTTTACGAGATTTTATCAGGGGTATATTCTCCCTCAAAAATTCAAAGTAGATAAACGTAAAGCGCATCTTTCTAATCTTATTTTTTCAGGTCAAATCACAAAAGAAGATGCTTTGGAAGAACTTAAACAGCCTATTTATCCCGAACAGTTATTCAAAGTTGATTATGAATTTGTATTGAAAAAACTGGGCTACACTCATGAAGATTTTCAGGATTATATTAATGCTCCTCAGGTATCGCATAATCATTTTGATACAAGTTTGAGTATTTTCGATGAAGTAAAATGGCTTAAAAAACTTATAAATATTTTTAAGAAATGATAAAATTTGCAATCATTGGTTGTGGAAGAATTGCTCAGCGACATGCAGAACATATTGCTAATGTAGGAAAGCTTGTAGCTATTTGTGATATAGTGCCTGAAAAGGCTGATGCACTGGCTCAACAATATGGGGCCATAGCTTATTACGATATTGCTGAATTACTTTCAAAGGAAAAATCAATTGATATTATTTCTATTTGTTCACCAAATGGATTACATGCAACTCATAGTATTATGGCATTGAAAGCAGGTTTTCATGCGCTTTGTGAAAAACCAATGTCAATCAGTTCTGAAGATTGCGGCAGAATGATACAGGCTGCGGAGAAAGCTAATCGAAGACTGTTTGCTATAAAACAAAACAGATTTAATCCACCTGTAGCTGCTGTTAAACAAATTATTGATGAAGGTCGTTTGGGTAATATTATGAGTATTCAATTAAGTTGTTTCTGGAACAGAAATAATGAATATTATGAAAACTCATGGAAAGGTACTGCGGATATGGATGGTGGAACTTTATATACTCAGTTCAGTCATTTTGTAGATTTGCTTTACTGGATGATTGGAGATGTTCATGATGTAGTATCCTATACTTCCAATTATTTGCATAAAGGAGTTATTGATTTTGAAGATACAGGCGTAGTGATTTTGAGATTTAAAAATGGGGCATTGGGGACAATCAATTACACAGTAAATAGTTTCGAAAAAAACATGGAGGGTTCACTTACAATATTTGGAGAAAAAGGAACGGTTAAAATAGGGGGGCAATATTTAAACGAACTTGAATATCAAAACATCGAAAATTATATTATCTCAAATCTTCCAGAAGGCAACAAGCCCAATCATTACGGAAATTATGTTGGTTCGATGAGTAATCATGATAAGGTGTATCAGAATGTAGTAGATGTGTTGTGCAATAAAGCTGCTATAAATACAAGCGCTTTCGAGGCCATGAAAACTGTTGAGATTATTGAGAAAATTTATGAATCAGCAAAAAAAAACAATCATGAATAGCCCTTTATTATTTACAAGTAAAATTAAGGATGTAACATTCGGGGCAAATGTAAAGGTTGTAGAACCTGTAAATATTTATGATTGCACTATTGGGGAAGATTGCTTTATAGGACCATTTGTTGAAATACAAAAAGAAGTTGAGATAGGCGACAGAACTAAAATTCAATCCCACAGTTTTATTTGTGAATTAGTAACAATTGGGACTGATTGTTTTATCGGTCATGGAGTTATGTTTATTAATGATTTATTTGAAGATGGAGGACCCGCCAGGGGAGATAAAACAAAATGGAAATCTACTAATATCGGAAATAATGTTTCCATAGGATCAAATGCTACTATACTTCCTGTTGAAATTTGCAATGGTTGCGTGATAGGTGCCGGTGCAGTAGTAACAAAAAGTATTACAGAGCCAGGTATATATGCAGGTAATCCTGCAAGGTTTATAAAAACATTAAACTAAAAAATAAATGCTTTTTAATTCGTTAGAATTTGCTTTGTTTTTCCCAATAGTTACTGTTCTGTTTTATATTCTTCCGCATAAATTCAGATGGTTGTTATTGCTGCTAGCAAGTTGTTTTTTCTATATGTTTTTCAAGCCGATTTATATTCTCATATTAATCTTAACAATTGTGATAGATTATTTTGCTGGAATTTGGATTGCAAAAACAGAAGACAGGCGAAAGCGGAAAATATTACTGTTATTGAGTATTGTGGCAAACGTAGGAGTTTTAGTGTTATTTAAATATTATAATTTCTTGGTTGATAATATTAATATTGTGATGAGTACACTTCACACAACAGGCAGAATTCCAATACTAAATATTATTCTTCCAATCGGTTTGTCATTTCACACTTTTCAGGCAATGAGTTACACAATTGAAGTGTATCGTGGAAATCAAAAATCAGAGAAGCATTTTGGTATCTATGCTTTGTATGTAATGTTTTATCCTCAACTTGTAGCAGGTCCTATAGAACGTCCACAAAATGTATTGCATCAATTTCATGAAGTAAAAAAATTCAACTACGAGAATTTTAGAAGTGGTTTGATATTGATGGCTTGGGGCTTCTTTAAAAAATGTGTTATTGCAGATAGATTAGCAATGTTTGTGTCTGATGCTTATGGAAATGTAAATGAATATCATGGTATTCCTTTAATTATTGCAACGGTATTTTTTGCACTGCAAATTTTTTGTGATTTTAGCGGGTATTCCGATATTGCAATTGGTAGTGCAAGATGTATGGGCTACAATTTAATGACCAATTTTGATAGACCTTATTTAGCAACCAGCATCGGCGAATTTTGGCGGAGATGGCATATTTCACTTTCTACCTGGTTTAGAGATTATGTCTATATTCCACTGGGGGGAAGCAGAGTAGGTAAAACGAGATGGTACTTAAATCTTATTATAGTTTTTACCATTAGTGGTATTTGGCATGGAGCAAATTGGACTTTTATGATTTGGGGATTATTACATGGAATGTATTTAGTTATTGAAACTGTTTTATACGAAAGAGTCCCATCAATTCAAAATCCTATAAGTGCAATTGCTATTTTTATAAAGCGAGCATTTGTTTTTTTTCTTGTTTGTTTTGCATGGATATTTTTTAGAGCTCAAACAACAGCAGATGCTTTTTATGTTATAAAAAATTCTGTAGTGGGCATTCCACAACAAATAAAAGATATCATCAGCAATACACTTAATGCGAGACTTCATATTCTTTATGTCAATCAATCTTCATTCAACTTTATTGTTGCATTTGTTTTTATATTAATTATGACAATAATTCATCACAATCAAAAAAAACAATCCTTCGACCAATGGTTAATGTCTAAAAAAAGTAGAACTCGCTGGTTTGTCTATTATTTCTTAGTAATATCATTTATTTGTTTTGGTGTGTTCGATCGCACAGACTTTATATATTTTCAGTTTTAATGAGAAAGATACTTTTAAAGCTCAGCATCATATTTATCCCTTTTGCAATTATTATTGTTACAATAAATTATAACGTTGATCCTGCAAATATTTTTTCTGGAGATGAATATGTAGATAAGATAGCTAATATTATTGCTTCTGGAAATAATGCAGACAATATTTTAAACTGTAATGAAAGGCTTTTGCAAAAACATTTTTTGCAAAAGCAAAAAGAAAAAAATCCAGATGTTGTCATAATGGGTTCGAGCAGAATAATGGAAATTAGCAGTAATGTTTATTCGAATAAAACACTATTAAATATTGGTGTATCTCATGCTAATATTAATGACTTAATTGCACTTGCGGGATTGATGAATGAATTGAAAATTAAACCTAAAGAAGTTGTTATAAATGTTGACCCTTTTCTAATTTGTAAAGGGGATAAAGGAGCAGATGAATGGGTAACTTTGAAGGAATATCATCAGGAATTTTTAATTGCAAATTGCAAAGATGTAATTAAAAAAGAAGCATTTGATGATGAAGACAATAAACTAAAAAAATATTATACACTATTAACTTTCGATTATTTTAAAAACTCTTTAGAATTTTTATACAAAGGCAACACTAAATCAATAGAAAATGTTGGCAAAAACATACCTAAAAAATATGGACGTTATTCTGATGGAAGCATTGCATATTCATATAAATATCAGCATCCTGATACAATGATTGCTGCTAATGTAGCAACAGGAATGGGCAAACTTATAGTTCCTGAAATTGATAATAATAAGTTGGCTTACCTGAAATGTTTATTTAATTATTTTAAAACCAATGGCATAACTATTACTTTAATAATGCTCCCATTTCATCCCAATTTTTATGATAAAGTAAATGTTAAACAAAAATATATATTTAAGACCTACGAAATATTTTATAACACATTAGCAAATCAAAATAATATAAAAATCTTTGGAAGTTTTAATGCTAAAAAAGAAGGGTTGAATAATGTCGATTTTTACGATCCTTTCCATTGCAATGGCAATTCAATTAAGCGTATTTTTGAAAATCACAATATAAAATAAATGAGAATTCCTTTCGTAGATTTAAAAGCACAATACCAGTCAATAAAAACAGAAATAGATTTTGCAATAGCTAATGTAATTAATGAAACCGCTTTTATAGGCGGTAAATATGTTAATCAATTTGAAACTAATTTTGCCGAATTATACGGTGTAAAGCATGTAATCAGTTGTGCAAATGGTACAGATTCGCTTTATATTATTATGAAAATGTTGGGTATAGGTGAGGGCGACGAAGTAATAACGGCAGCGAATAGTTGGATCTCCAGTTCAGAAACTATAACACAAACTGGTGCAAAGCCTGTCTTTCTTGATGTTCATCCAGAGTACTACAGTATGGATGAAAATGCTTTGTTAAGTAAGATAACCTCAAAAACAAAAGCTGTAATGGCAGTGCATTTACAAGGGCAAATGTGCGCTATAGATATCATCAAAAAAACTTGTGATGAAATGGGGATTTATTTGATTGAAGATTGTGCGCAGTCTCATTTTTCTTCACTTAATGGAATTAAAGCAGGATTAACAGGCATTGCAGCTTCATTTAGTTTTTATCCGGGAAAAAATCTTGGCGCATATGGAGATGCCGGTTGCATAATAACCAATGATGATAAGCTGGCTGAAAAATGCAGGATGTATGCAAATCATGGAGCTTTGAAAAAGCACAATCATCTTATTGAAGGGATTAACAGCAGATTAGATGGTTTGCAGGCTGCCATTTTAAATGCAAAACTTCCATATATTTTGGAGTGGACATCAAAGAGAATTGAAAAGGCCGATTTGTATCGAAAATATCTTTCTGGAATAAATGAGTTGATATTGCCGAAGCAGCGTGAAAATACCATTCATTCTTATCATCTGTTTGTAGTACGTGCTCAACAAAGAGATCAACTTGCCGAATGGCTGAAATTGAAAGATATAGAAGTGGCTATTCATTATCCAACAGCCTTGCCAAATTTGCCTGCTTACCAGTATTTAAAATCTGAAGAAAATGAATGTGTTGTTGCTACTCAATTACAACATGAGATATTGTCTTTGCCTATCTATCCCGAATTAATTGAGGATGAAATAATCTATGTGGCACAAGCCATAAAAGAGTTTTATAAGAATGAACAGTAATTCAAATTTTTCTATACTTCAGCATAAAACGATTTTGCTAATTTCTCCTCAGCCTTGGGGGAGTTTGTATATCAGCAAGAATCACTATGCAATTGAATTAGCTAAGTCAAACAATATAGTTTATTATTTATGTCCTCAACCCAAAACCGACCCAGGGTCAAATGAAGTAAAAATAAAGCCTGTTGATGGGATAGATAATTTATTTATTATTGAACATAAATTATTCTTCTCTTTTCATATTAAATTTCACTTCAGGAAATTGTTTCATTTTTTGATGTCAATTCAAACAAGAAGAATTTTAAAAAAAATAAATCGTAAAATAGATATTGTATGGTCATTTGATTTGGGGAATTATTTTCCCTTTTCATTTTTTTCGAAACTGCCAATTAAAATCTTTCATCCTGTAGACGAGCCTTCAAATAATGAAGCAATTGTTTCAGCAGAAAATGCAGATGTTATTTTTTCGGTCACTAATGAAATTTTAGAGAAATACAAGAGATTTAATGTGCCTAAACATTTTGTGAACCATGGAGTTTCAGAATCATTTCTGAATTTAGCACCGCTTTTAGCAAAATCTAAACGAGATAAAATTCATGTAGGTATTTCTGGTAATTTAAGAAGGAGGGATATCGATAGAGAGATAACGTTGACCATTTTAAAACAACAACCCAATATTTTTTTTGATTGCTGGGGTGAATATCAAACGCATAGCAATGCAACCGATAATGAAAATATAGAGGCTGATGATTTTATTGGGGCACTTTTGGCTCTACCAAATGTAAAATTACATGGGATGATGAATCCTGAAGAACTGGCAGTCGCATATCAAAATGCAGATGCCTTTTTAATTTGTTATGATGTAATTAAGGACCAAAGCAAAGGGACCAATTATCATAAAGTGCTGGAGTTTATCAGTACTGGCAAAGTGGTTATTTCGAATAATATTACAACATACTATAATAATCCTCATTTTGTACAGATGGTTAAGGAAAGGGATAACAATCAAAAATTACCTCATCTGTTTAATGAAATTATCAACCACCTGAGTGATTACAATTCCGAAGAACTTCAGCAGAAAAGAAAAGCTTTCGCATCTGATAATTCATATAAAAAACAACTTTTATTAATTGATGGAATGCTGAATATCCAATTTGAAAAATCACTTAAAGACTAGAATCATATGTGCGGAATCGCTGGTATAATAGGTCCAAATAAATCAGAAATTTCTATTTCCACTATGTTGGAAAGAATATCCCATCGCGGGCCAGATGGTTTATTTTATTGGCATGACAGAAATGTTTCATTCGGGCATGCCAGGTTGAGTATAATTGATCTGAGTAGTGCAGCAAATCAACCAAT
>CALQJK010000001.1:0-23159 GCA_943330875.1 Chitinophaga pinensis | reverse complement strand
TTTGGAACCCTTTTGGTTTTTTGGGCCATCATCGCTGTTATTGGCAGCATAAGCCGGATATTGGTTTCTTGGTTTTTCGCACATTGTCTTTTTCAAGATAATGTTTAGGATTTGGATTTGGCCATCTTCGCTTTTAAGGGCATAGGCTAGGTACTGGATTTGGTTTTAGTTTTCATCGGGATAAATATTTTTAAAGCGTACTTATCATTTAAATAGAAGTTGACTGATATTGGATTTGGTTTTTTCCTGGATATTGAAAAGAACTTTGGTTTTGTCTGGATTTTTGGATAATGATTGATATGTTATGTATCAATCAACTTCTGACACAAAGATGCGACGCTTTAAGATGCTGTACAAGAGCGTTATTGCGCTATTTTAGCATTGATGTAATTACGGGTTGCAACGTAATGTTCACATGATTTCAGGGGTATGTTTTACGTAAAGGGGTAGACGTATTTATACGTTTTTATATTATTAGTATTTAGCCAAAATGAAAGATGCTGCGTCTTGAAACGCAGCATCGAAGGGTGTTTTATTCGTTAACGTTAATTTACGTAAAACTTATTTAGAGAGGCTTTGTATAATGTCGTACTTGGTTACAATTTGATAAAATCCACTGTCATCTTTACTTAAGACCGCACCATTTTCTTTGTTGATATAAGTACTTAATCTTTCTACAGGTGTTTCAAAACTGACTTCAGGATAAGGTTTCTCCATTACGTCTGAAACTAATTGTGTTTTAATTTCTGAATTATTAAGCATCTTGTCAAAGAGTCCGCTTTCTGATATCGCACCAATGTTTTTACCGTTTTCAAAAACCGGTATATTTTCAATGTCATATTTCTTCATTAAATCAATTGCTTCCAATACCGTGTGAGTAGGAGCAAGACTTACCAATTTCTGACTTTTTCTGCCATTGATAATTTCTTTAAATGTTTTCACATCTAAAAATCCTCTTTCAAGCATCCATTCGTCATTATAAACTTTTCCAACATATCGACTTCCGTGGTCATGGAAAATACAAACAACAACATCATCTTTTTTTAATTGATCTTTCAATTGAAAAACTCCTTGTAGGCAACTCCCTGCACTATATCCACAAAACATACCTTCTTCTTTGGCAATTCTTCTTGCCATAACCGCTCCATCCTTATCAGTTACTTTGGTGAAGGCGTCAATATATTTCATATCGTAATTTTCAGGAACAAAATCCTCTCCAAATCCTTCACTGATATATGGATACACTTCTTTTTGGTCAAGTTCTCCCGTTTCAAAATATTTCTTTAATAATGAACCGTAGCTGTCAATTGCCCATACTTTAATGTTGGGGTTTTGTTCTTTCAAGTATTTTCCTGTGCCAACAATAGTTCCACCAGTTCCTGTTGCTACTACCAAATGAGTGACTTTCCCATCGCTTTGTTGCCAGATTTCAGGGCCTGTTTGTTCGTAATGTGCTTGTCTGTTGGCTAAATTGTCATATTGATTTACATACCAGGAATTAGGGATTTCTGTAGCCAATCTTTTAGATACAGAGTAATAGGAGCGAGGATCTTCAGGTTCTACATTAGTTGGACAAACAATAACTTCAGCTCCAACGGCTTTTAAGATATCCGCTTTTTCTTTAGATTGTTTGTCTGTTGTAGTGAAAATACATTTGTATCCTTTTACGCAAGCTGCAAGTGCCAAACCCATTCCAGTATTGCCACTGGTTCCTTCGATGATTGTTCCTCCAGGATTTATTTTTCCTTCTTTTTCTGCTACTTCAAGCATTTTTAAGGCCATTCGGTCTTTTATAGAATTGCCAGGATTAAAATACTCTACCTTAGCCAAAACGGTACAGGGTAGATCTTTAGTTATTTTATTGAGTTTGATTAGGGGAGTATTCCCTATCGTTTCTAAAATGTTATTGAGCCACATAGATTTTTTATTTGCGTCAAAGATAATAATTCCTGTATTTGATCCTATTTAATTAATTCAAGTGCTTTTTTTATAACTGCATCATTTGCATTTAAGATTTCATAAAGTCCATTCTTATCCCAAAAAAACCTAGAAATCCTTGCTTTAAGGGATTGCTGAATAGATGATTTATTCGTACTTGTTATTTTTTTAGTGTCTATAGAATCTTTTTGCGCAAGAGAAATAAACGCTTGCCATTCGGATTCGTTAAATTGAAATGACAGATCAAAATCCAATGCTGATGAGTACCTATTCTTCATTTGTTCGTTATGTATTAAATAATTATAGGCAAATCGATCAATGATATTTTTTGTAAGTAATCCAGCCATTGTTTCGTTTAGCATCTCGTTGTCTGATGGCATGAAATAATCAGGACTAATCCCTCCGCCTCCATAAAGTATTTTCCCTGAAGGGGTTTTAAATTTCTCAGTGGCTTCGTATGCTATAGAATCTTGTCGAGCAGGGTTATTATTTCCAATTCTATTGTAAATTTCTTCATAGTAAGCATATTCTCCATTTTTGTAGGATCGCTGTATGCTTCTTCCAATTGGTGTATAATATCTTGCGATGGTCAATCGTAAAGCACTATGATCACTCAAATCGAATTGTTCCTGAACCAGACCTTTTCCAAAACTTCGTCTACCCAATATCGTTGCTCTGTCCCAATCTTGTAAGGCTCCCATTAAAACTTCACTTGCACTAGCGCTTCCTTCATCAGTCAAAACTATTAATGTGCCTTTTTCAAATTGTCCTAATCTGCGACACCGGTATTCTTTTTTGGGGAAATGTTTCCCTATGGTATAGGTAATGAGTTTATCTCCTTCAAGAAATTCATCAGCAATATCAACTGCTTCATCTAAGACACCACCTCCATTTCCCCTTAAATCAAGAATTAATTTTTTCAGGCCTTTATTTTTAAGTCCCATTAGAGCTGTCATAAACTCATGGTAAGTCTGAGTTGAAAATTTGTTAATTTTAATATAACCAATTTCAGGAGTAATCATATAAGAAGCGTCAATGCTATTTATTGGAACATAATCTCGTTTAATGTTAACCGTTATCAATGATCCATTTCGTAAAACTTCCATTTTTAAAGCAGTTCCTTTGTTGCCGCATATTATTTTTCTCAGGGAATCAGCACTTAATTTTTTACCAGCAATTACTTTTCCATTGGCATTAATAAATTTATCGCCAAATTGGATGCCCGATTTAAAAGCAGGCCCATTATTTAGTACATGCGTGACATTTAGGGTGTCACTAAAAATATCAAACTCGATACCTATACCATAAAAACTCCCTTGAAGATCTTCATTGATGGATTCCAATTGGGCAGCAGGAATTCTAATAGAATGAGGGTCAAGTTTGCTCAAAATTACATCTATCGCGGTATCTGCAAGTTTATGGAGGGATACTTCATCCACGTATTTGTTTTGTATTAAATTGAAAACTTCATTAATTGATGATTTTTGCTCCATTGAAAAAAAAGCTTTCCCAGGAAATCCATCTCTCATTTTGAATCCAATAAAAATACCCGCAATCATAGAAAGACTTAATAAAATCGGTAAAGCGATTTTTAATTTGGGGTTATTCATTTTTATAAATTATCGTCTTTGAAATAATATTTTGTGCGAAGTTAATTTTTTTAATCAAGCAACTTAATTTTACTATTATTTGAATTGAATGATATAACTTGACCATTCTTAAACTATTAAAAAATGTCTATTAAACTAATTGCAGATAGTGGTTCTACAAAAACCGAATGGTGTTTGATTAACGGGAAGAATAAAATCAAAGCCAAAACACAGGGAATAAGCCCTTATTTTTTATCAGGCCAGCAAATTCAGGAGATTTTAATAAAAGAGTTGCTTCCAAAACTTAAGAAAACCAGTCCGGAAGAAATTTATTTTTATGGCACAGGCTGTAGTAATATAGAGAATGTCAACTTGATAAAAACTGCCCTCAAAAATATCTTTCCTTCATCACGGATCAAAGTAGACCATGATTTAATAGGTGCTGCAAAGGCGCTTTGCGGCAATAAAAAAGGGATTGCTTGTATTTTAGGAACAGGGTCAAATTCTTGTTATTTCAATGGCAAGAAAGTCGTAAAAAATAGTCCAGGTTTAGGATACATATTGGGCGACGAAGGAAGTGGCACCTATCTTGGAAAAAAAGTACTTCAATACTATCTCTACAATACTTTTGAGCCAGATTTAATGGAAAGATTTAATGCTAAATATAATACAACTGTTTCTGAGATATTAGATGCGGTTTACAAGCAGCCTCTTCCAAATAGGTACCTTGCCGGTTATGTTTCTTTTTTAGTGGAAAACAGGGGGCATTTTATGATTGAAAATATTATTGAAGATGGGTTAAATGATTTTTTCTTCAACCACATTTGCAAGTATCGGGAAAGCTGGAGTTTGCCCATAAATTTTGTTGGAAGTGTTGCCTTTGGATTCAAAGATGTATTGAAGAGTCTTTGCGATTCGTACGAATTAGAGTTGGGGAAAGTATATAAAGATCCAATGGAAGGTCTCATAAAGTATCATCAATAATTCAGCATTTATATGGCTTTCGAGCAGATTACAGAATCATCTTCTAATTATCAGGATATTGAAAAAATGGCTGTTCCTGCGATGCTTGAGGCAATTAATCAAGAAGACGAAAAAATTGCTCATGCGGTGAATATTGCCATTCCTCAGATTTCAGCATTAGTTGACATAATCATTTCGAAGTTGAATAATGGCGGGCGACTTTTTTATATTGGTGCTGGGACAAGCGGCAGATTGGGCATTCTGGATGCAAGCGAGTGTGTTCCTACTTTTGGCGTGTCGGCGAATTTGGTTACAGGGGTAATTGCAGGAGGAGAGGAAGCTATAAAATCCGCAGTTGAATTTGCAGAAGACAATACATCCAAGGGTTGGGAAGATTTGGTTTCAAATCAGATAGGTGCAAATGATGTCGTTATAGGTATTTCCGCAAGTGGATCAACACCCTATGTATTAAATGCGTTGAGAAAAGCTCATGAAAATGCGGTTGTAACGGGATCGGTTGTCTGCAATCCTGGCGCACCAATCAGTTTGATTTCTGATTATCCTATTGAGATAATTGTAGGTCCCGAGTTTATTACGGGGAGTACAAGGATGAAGTCAGGGACAGCACAAAAAATGGTTTTAAATATGATTTCTACAGCTGTGATGGTGAAATTAGGTCATGTGAAAGGGAATAAAATGATTCATATGCAGCTTAATAATGAAAAATTGATTAATCGTGCCGTAAATATTCTCATGGAAACGCTTCAAATCAATGATTTTGAACAAGCAAAACAACTTCTGCTGTCGGCGGGAAGCTTAAATGAAGCTTTTAAAAAAAATGATTTATAAAAAAATCTTGTTTTCTTTACTTCTTTATTGTAAATTAGATTTTTATAACATTATATATTAACCATAAAATACGTTGACTTATGAACAACAAATTTCTACTCACAACAGCATTTATCGCAAGTTCACTTTTAGGAACTGCACAAAACAACAAAACTACTTATGCTATCACTGGTGATGGCAATAATGATTTTATCTGGATGAATATTCGTCAATTAGATTTAACGACAGGACAAGTAACGAAGACCTTATTTGAAAGAAGTAAGTCTAATTTTTCTATTACTGATGTAAACACAAAAGTAGTAACCAATAAAGGTGGAATTGCTGATCAAAATATTTTTAGTTCTGCTGCATATCCAACAGGTACATTTGTAGCTGCTGCAGCATACGACAAAAGAAGCAATAAATTATTTTTCACTCCAATGCGCAAAGGAGAGTTGCGTTGGTTGGATTTAAATTCAAGTGAAAGCAACCCTCAGTTCTATACAATGGCTATCAATAACTACAAAAATGCTGAAGTTAATGATGAAGCAACTGACATTACAAGAATGGTAATTGCTGCTGACGGTAATGGTTATGCGATTAGTAATGACGGCAACCATTTCTTTTCTTTCACTACTGGCAAGAAACCTGTAATCACTGATTTAGGAAACATTATCGATGCCGAAACAAATAGTGGTAATTCCATTCACAATAAATGCAGCAGCTGGGGTGGTGATATGATTGCTGATGCTTTTGGAAAATTGTATGTAATTTCTGCTAATCATAATGTCTATGTTATAGATGCTAACACTCGTATTGCAACTTACAAAGGCATGATTCAAGGACTTCCTGCAGGTTATACCACAAACGCAGCTGCAGTAAATGACGAAGGCGAAATTATTGTAGCTAGTGCAAATCAATTTGTAGGATACTACAAACTAAACTTTGCTGATCTTAAAGCAGTTAAAATTGAAGGCTCTGATGAAAGATATAACGCTTCCGATTTCGCGAATGCTAATCTATTGTTTCAAAAAGAAGCTAATAGCTTAAGTAATAGTGCTGTAGTTCCTTTCGCTGCTACTCCTGTTGATGCAAGAATCTTCCCAAATCCAGTTACAAATTCTTCTTTTAATGTTTTATTAGAAACAAAAAATGATGGCAGATACTCCATCGTAGTATCTGATTTGTCAGGTCGTAGTGTATCTACAAAATACATCAATGTTACTAAAGGTTCACAAACTATAAAAGTAGATTTGAATGCAAGATTATCAAAAGGAATTTATCTTGTAAAAGTACTTGACGGAAATAAAGCAACTATCATTAACGAAAAAATTGTTCTTCAATAAGATTTCGGGTTAATAAGTCACGGAGGCTGTTTTAAAGACAGCCTCTTTTTTTATGTTTTTTTCTTGAAAATTCGCGAATTTTACAAAACAAAATTATTTAAAACCCTTGCAAAATATTGAACCATATTATAATTGGCGGCATTTATATACAGCGGAAGAAGATAAACTTTCCCCATTTTATAAAAGGCAATACAGTGAATTTGAATTCACACAAACACTATACAACTATTATATCCATCCGCAATGGGATGAATTCGGATCACGTACACTGTATATGAAATTACTTTACGTGGAGTACGACATGCAATTTGCTATCATTGAATTAATAGGAGAATGGAATGATGCTATTGAAAATGATATTATGACATTGAGACGAAATATCACAGATATCTTATTTAAAAATGGGATTACAAAATATATCATCATTTCAGAAAATGTACTCAATTTCCACAGTAGTGATGATAGTTATTATGAAGATTGGAAGGAACAATTGGAAGATGATAATGGCTGGGTTGTTTTATTAAACATGCCCGAACAAAGTCAATATGATTTTAAAAAATCAAGAATCACACATTATATCAATTTTGTTGATTTAATAGAATGGAGGACGTTTAAGCCTGAACTAATTTTTCAGCTTATTGATAATATGATGATGAAAAGAATTAATTAATCATTTTCTTGTTTAATAATATTATAAAATCTACTACAATTGTTTTAATAAAATAGAATATTCATTCGTTGTGCCTTATTTTTGCATGAAAATTTACATCTTTTAACTTTGCTATATGACCTGGAATCATTTTTTTACTTCTTCAATTGGCAGAAAATTCCTAATGGGTTTGTCTGGTTTATTTTTAGTATTGTTTCTTATTGTGCATGCAGGAATTAATGCTTGTATTTTTTTAAATGATAATGGGGAGACTTTTAATTCGGTTGCACACTTCATGAGCCATAACTGGATTATGAGATTTTTAGAAATAGGATTGTTTGCGACATTGATTTTACATATCATACAAGGCTTAACGTTATGGTATCAAAATAAAAAAGCTCGTCCAGTAAATTATAGTTTTAATCAGCCAGGAAAAAATAGTAAATGGTATAGCCGATCGATGGGTATTCTCGGAACATTATTATTGTTGTTTCTTGTGATGCATTTATCTCATTTTTATGTCGCAACAAAAGTCGCTTTGTATAGTGGCGATCAACCTCATAATTTATTTGAGGAAATGAAAGAAGTATTTAGTTGTAACTGGACTGTTGCACTTTATGTATTTGGTGTTGTAGCTTTATTCTGGCATTTGTATCATGGTGTTCAAAGTGCCTTTCAAACTTTTGGAATTAATCATAAAAAATATACGCCACTTATAAAATTTATTGGTTTTGGTTATGCAATTATCATTTGTTTGCTTTTTGCTTTAATGCCTATTGCCATGTTTTTCCAGTGGATAAAATAAAAATCATCAATTCAATAGTTTAAAACTTATAAAACAACCCAATATATGGCTTTAGATGCAAAAATTCCACATGGAGAAATGGATAAAAAGTGGAACGATTACAAAGGGCATGTCAAATTGGTAAATCCCGCCAATAAAAGGAAATTAGAAATAATTGTTGTTGGTACCGGGCTTGCTGGTGCATCTGCTGCTGCGTCTTTAGGTGAGTTGGGTTATAAAGTAAAAGCTTTTTGTTTTCAGGACAGTCCTCGCCGTGCTCATAGTATCGCTGCACAAGGAGGTATTAATGCTGCCAAGAATTATCAAAATGATGGGGACTCAGTTTTTCGTTTATTTTACGATACAGTTAAAGGAGGCGATTATCGTGCTAGAGAAGGTAATGTACATCGTCTTGCAGAAGTAAGCGCTGCTATTATTGACCAATGTGTAGCTCAAGGCGTTCCTTTCGCAAGAGAATATGGTGGATTATTAAGTAATCGTTCTTTTGGTGGTACACAAGTGCAACGTACTTTTTATGCTGCTGGTCAAACTGGTCAACAGCTTTTATTAGGCGCCTATAGTGCATTAGAAAGACAAGTTGCTTTAGGTAATGTAAAAATGTATGCACGTCATGAAATGTTGGATGTTGTTAAAATAGATGGCAAAGCAAGAGGAATCATAGCAAGAGATCTTACTACAGGTAATACAGAAAGACATTTTGGTCATGCCGTATTATTGTGTTCAGGTGGATATGGCAATGTATTTTATTTAAGTACTAATGCAATGGGAAGTAATGTTACAGCGGCTTGGAAAGCGCATAAGAATGGTGCATATTTCGGAAATCCTTGTTTCACACAAATACATCCTACATGCATTCCCGTTAGTGGTGATCATCAAAGTAAATTAACGCTGATGAGTGAAAGTTTGAGGAATGATGGTAGAATTTGGGTGCCGAAGCAAAAATCAGACAATAGAAAACCTCAGGATATTCCAGAAGATGAAAGAGATTATTATTTAGAAAGAAGATATCCTGCTTTTGGGAATTTGGTTCCAAGGGATGTGGCTTCTCGTGCTGCGAAAGAGAGATGTGACGAAGGCTATGGGGTAGGCACCACAAAAATGGCGGTTTATCTTGATTTTAAAGATGCCATCATGCGTTACGGTAAAACAGAAACTGGGAAGACTGGAATGGAAAATGTAGACGACAAAACTATATTCTCATTAGGTAGACAAGTAGTGCAAGAAAAATATGGCAATCTTTTTGAGATGTATGAAAAAATTACCGGTGAAAATCCATATGAAATGCCCATGCGTATTTACCCGGCGGTGCATTATACCATGGGTGGCTTATGGGTAGATTATGAATTACAAACAACTGTGCCTGGTTTATATGCATTAGGTGAAGCAAACTTTAGCGACCATGGGGCGAATAGATTAGGAGCTTCTGCATTAATGCAAGGTTTGGCCGATGGTTATTTTGTGATTCCTTATACTTTAGGTAATTATTTAGCAGAAGAAATCCGAACGGTATCTATCTCTACAGATCATGAAGCATTTGTGCAAGCAGAAAAAAATGTAAAGGAGAGGCTAGATCGTTTGATGAATATTAAAGGCAAAAAAACTGTTGAAAGTTTCCATAAAAGATTAGGTAAAATTATGTGGGACAAGTGTGGAATGGCCAGAAATACTGAAGGATTAAAAGAAGCCATTCAACAAATTCAGGCATTGAAAATTGAATTTTGGTCCGATGTGAAAATCCCAGGAGAGATTAATGAATTTAATTCCGAATTGGATAAAGCCGGCAGAGTGGCTGATTTTATTGAATTAGGAGAGTTAATGTGTGTAGATGCGTTGAATCGTAATGAAAGTTGCGGCGGTCATTTCAGAGAAGAAAGTCAAACTGAAGATGGAGAAGCGAAAAGAGACGATGACAATTATGCATACGTTGCTGCATGGGAAAATAAAGCAGATCATGGCTGGGAATTACATAAAGAAGCATTGAATTTTGAAATAGTAAAACCATCACAAAGAAGTTATAAATAATATAGTGATGAAAAATAAGCTAGTCTTGTTTTTAATCAAAAAATAAAAACTATGGAGCATTATCACATGAATCTCACACTAAAAGTGTGGCGCCAAAAAAACTCAACCTCAAAAGGTAATTTAGAAACGTATCAGGTAAACAATATTTCTTCAGAAATGAGTTTTCTTGAAATGATTGACGTTCTTAATGAACAATTGATTGTGGAGGGAAAAGAGCCCATCGCATTTGATCATGATTGCAGGGAAGGGATTTGTGGTATGTGCAGTATGTATATTAATGGTCAGGCGCATGGACCATGGCAACAGAACACTACTTGTCAATTGCACATGCGTGCTTTTAAAGATGGAGATACTATTATTGTAGAACCATGGCGTAGTGGGGCTTTTCCCGTAGTAAAAGATTTGGTTGTAGATCGTTCTTCATTCGACCGAATTATTCAAGCTGGTGGATATATCAGCGTGAATACAGGGAATGCCATTGATGCGAATGCGATTCCTATTGATAAAAAAGATGCGGATAACGCTTTTATGGCAGCCGCTTGTATTGGATGTGGCGCTTGTGTGGCCACCTGTAAAAATGGAAGTGCCATGCTTTTTGTAGGGGCGAAAGTTTCTCAATTAGCTTTACTGCCACAGGGCGGACCTGAACGGGAGTCCAGAGTTTTAAATATGGTAGCACAAATGGACAAAGAAGGTTTTGGAAATTGTACAAATACCTATGCATGCGAAGCTGAATGCCCTAAAGGTATTTCAGTTACCAATATTGCCAGGTTAAATAGTGAGTACATCAAAGCTGGATTAACAACTGAAGAAAATTAAAATCTAATACTTTATTTTTAATGCCTTCTCTTTTGGGGAAGGCATTTTAGTTTAACCTAGCTTTTGTTCTTGTTTTCTAATGCTTAAATTAATGCTATTTTTAGGATATCATACTTATGCGCCTGAATAAACATAATATATATATTATTATCCTGTTTCTTTTAATCAATGAAACCATCACGGCTCAATACCATTTACCCTTATCTAATCTAAGAGAACAAAAAATTCCAGCAACCGCTATAAGTGTAATTATTGATTCTTTAAGTATTATACCTAACTCTTTTTCGATTGCAAATATTCCTACCGCATATTATTCTATTGATGTAGTCAACGCTGTATTGAAATGGGTAAAAAATCCTAACGTAGACTCTGTACTCATCAGGTATAGAGTTTTTCCTATAAAATTAAATGCAGCTGTAAAACATCTTGACTATGAAATCATTCGAAATAATTTTCTTGCTGAAAACCCAATAAAATTAAATGCAGCGGGAGATAATCATACGATTCCTTTATTTGATTTTAAGGGAATGCAAACTGAAGGAAGCTTTGGCAGATCTATTTCATTCGGTAATAATCAAGATGCGGTTCTTAACTCTTCCATGAATTTACAAATCAGTGGATATATAGGTGATAGTCTCGAATTGGTTGCTGCTATTTCTGACAATGCTATTCCGATTCAGCCTGATGGAAATACTAAAGACTTAAGAGATTTTGACAGGATATTTTTGCAGATTAAAAAGAAAAACTGGCAAACGAGTTTTGGTGACATCGACTTAAGAGAGCATAAAAATTATTTTTTAAATTTCTACAAACGGCTTCAAGGCGTTTCATTTAGTACTCAAAATAAATTGAATTCAAAAACAACGAATTCATTTTTGGTAAGCGGAGCTATCGCTAAAGGGAAGTTTACTAAAAATACAATTGTAGCATTGGAAGGAAACCAGGGCCCTTACAGGTTACAAGGGTCTAATAATGAACTTTATTTTGTTGTTTTGGCAGGAACAGAAAGAGTTTTTATAGATGGAGAAATATTACAAAGAGGAGAAAATGAAGATTATGTAATTAATTACAACACAGCCGAAATAACTTTCACGCCCAAAAGATTCATCAGTAAAGAACGTAGGATTAAAGTGGAATTCGAATACGCCGATCGAAATTATTTAAACACACAGTTATATGTATCCAACGAATTAAAATATTCAGATAAACTCACCTTGAATTTAGCAGCGTATTCGAATTCGGATTCAAAATATTCAACAATTGATCAGGAATTAGATGATGCTAAAAAGATTTTTTTATCTTCTGTTGGAGATAGTATTCAAAATGCTTTTGTAACTAACGCGGTAAGAGATACTTTTAATTCAGGTAAAATTTTATACAAAATAACAGATACTATTTACAATGGAACTTTTCATGAGGCTGTTTTTGTACAATCTGCTGATAATAATTTCCAGTTGTATAATGTTGTATTTACTTATGTTGGCCCAGGGAAAGGAAATTATCATCAATTATTTAATGGTAGTAACGGCAAGGTTTTTCAATGGGTACAGCCAGGAATAAATAATGTAAGTCAGGGTGATTATGCGCCTGTTTCTTATTTAGTTACACCGAAGAAACAACAACTTTTTACAATGGGTTTAAATTATTCCATCCAGCCAGGTTTTAATATCGGAACAGATGTGGCCATGAGTAACTATGATGTAAATTTATTCTCTAATCGGGATAAGGAAAACAATAAAGGATTTGCAGGAAAGTTTTTTATAAACAAAAATTTTAAAAGCATCAGAATATTATCAACAACATACCAGGTAGCATCTGCAGGAAGTTTCGAGTATATTCAAAAAGAATTCAAGCCACTGGAAAGGATTCGAAATGTTGAGTTTCTAAGAGATTGGAGTTTGTACCAGGAGGAGAAAGCTGCAGATGAAGGACTGTCCAATTTGTCTATGAAATTAACAGGCAAAAATGGCGGAAGGGTTAAATATGATTTCACGAATTATAATCGGAAGGGAAACTATAATGGGAATAGACATGAAATCACTCAACATACTGCTTATAAACGATGGGATTTATTTTCAGATTTGAATATGACAACTTTTAATAGCCGAAATCAAAATGGTACTTTTTTAAGACCAACTATTTATTTGAAAAAAAGTTTTAAAAAAATTAAAAATATTCAAACCAGTTTTCATTTTTCTGCAGAATACAATCATTTAAAGGATAACGTAACGGATACGATTAATGCTGGAAGTTTCGCTTTTCGTAGATATGAATTCTCGCTAAAGTCTGACAGTAGTAAATTCAATAAATGGCAATTGAATTATTACAAAAGAGTAGATCTGTTGCCAGGTACAAATAAATTCTTAAAGTCTGACCAGAGCGATAATTATTCTCTTTCCACCTCATTAATGAATAATCCTAAAAGTCAATTGAACGCTAGTGTTGCTTACAGACAATTGCATGTCATTAATAATAGTTTTAGCAATTTAAAAGATGATAAGACTATTCTCGGAAGGGCAGACTATAATTTTAGTTTTATTAAAGACTTTTTAAATGGCAGTATCTTCTACGAAATAGGGAGTGGGCAAGAGCAAAAAAGAGAATTTTCTTACGTTGCAGTACCTATTGGACAAGGGGACTATGCATGGAATGATTACAATGGTAACGGCATTGAAGAATTAAATGAATTCGAGTTGGCAATATTTCAGGATCAAAAAAAATACATACGAATTTATACGCCCACTAATCAATATGTGAAAGCTAATTCCATTCAATTGAATTACAATATTGAAATCACTCCCCAAAATATTATCAATTCTGAAAACAACAGTATTAAAAAATTCATTGCCAAATCCAGTTCAAATTCCACTTTACAAATCAGCAAAAAAAATATTTCCAATAACAACTTTCTTTTAAATCCATTTGATAAAGAGATTACGGATACCAGTTTGATTTTTAATAACACCTATTTTTCAAACACTTTTTATTTTAACAGAACAAATTATAAATGGGGTGTAGATTTTACACAAAGTCAATCGAATACAAGAGCTTTATTGACTTATGGTTATGAGAATAAAAATATCCAAACGATTATAGGTAGATTAAGATTGAATATAAATAAAAGTCTGTTCACTAATATAATGTACAGAAATGCCAAAAACACCTTGCGCACTTCGGGTTATAAGTTTGACAATAAAAATTATGTAATTGATCAACATGTATATGAACCGAGTTTTACTTATGTATATAAATCAATTTTCAGAGCGACTTTAAGTTATTCCTATATTGAAAAAAACAATAAAATAGACTCTTTAGAAAAAGCTATTTCTAATACTGTTGCTGCAGAAATTAAATACAATATATTTTCTAACAGCAGTTTAAGTTTCAGAGGATCCTATAATCAAATAGCATTTAATGCCTATTCTGGAGCTGCAAATAGTACTGTTGGCTATATTTTACTTGATGGGTTGTCTCCAGGCAATAATATGCTATGGAATATTGATTTCACTAAAAGATTTGCAGGGAATATTGAAATAAACATACAATACGAAGGCAGAAAGCCCGACAATTCCCGTACGATTAATTTAGGAAAGGCATCTATCAGAGCAATTTTTTAAAAAAATCAAATCTTTACCTTGTTATCTTTTAAGCTTTACATTAAATTATTTAGCTTGCATCTCTTAATAAAATCTAAAAATGAGTGGGGAGAAAATTATTAGCGCCTGGAAGAAAAAGGATTTCAAACCTGTTTATTTATTAGAAGGGGAGGAGGATTATTTTATTGATGAGGTGATGAATTATGCAGAGCATAAGATTCTAAATGAATCGGACGCAGCTTTTAACCTGACTATTTTTTATGGTAGGGATGCTGATTGGACAAATGTCATCAATGCGTGTAAGCGATATCCAATGTTTGCTGAGCGTCAAGTGGTGTTATTAAAAGAAGCTCAATTAATGAATTCTATCAACATGCTTGAATCGTATGTTGACTCACCTTTATCCTCAACCATTTTTGTTATTGGATTCAAAGGAAAAAAAATTGACAAACGAACTAAATTCTATAAGTCTATAGGAAAGAATGGAGAAATTTTCAATGCTGTAAAAATACCAGAATGGAAAATGGAGGAATGGATTTCTCACTTTGTAAAATCAAAAGGATTCGCTATTAATTCGAAAGCAGTTACACTTTTACACCAACATATAGGAGATGACTTGTCTCGAATTTCTAGTGAGATTGAAAAAATATCACTCAATTTAAAAGATAAGAAATCCATTGATGAAAATGATATTGAAAAATTTATTGGCATCAGCAAAGAGTATAATATTTTCGAATTGCTAAATGCAATAGTCAATAAGAATTTAGCTGCGGCTATGACCATATTGAATTATTTTGAACACAATAATAAAGCCGCGCCTATTCAAATGTCTTTACCGGCTTTGTATAGTTTTTTCAGCAAAGTCTATGCAGCATATGGAATGGCCGATAAAAGTGAATCTGCTTTAAAGTCTTTGTTTTACAATAATTTCAATGTTGTTAAACAAGCTCAGGCCACCATGAGAAATTATGGATACCCAGGAGTAGAAAAGATTATTCTCTTATTAAACCATTACAATCTGAAAGGCGTTGGGGTAGGAGATAGTGGAACAGAAAGTGCGTTGTTGATGAAAGAAATGACCGTAAAAATGATACTGGCTATTTAACCCAGATTAAATTACGAATTGAAAAGCTGAAGTGCATTTTCTTTATCTAGTAATAGTTGATTTTTCAATTGTGCTATCCCATCAAATTTTTGTTCGTCTCTTAATCTTTTAACTACAGCTATTTTAATCATGTTGTTGTAAATCATTTCATCGAAATTGAAAATATGTACTTCGACAACTTTGTCCACACCGCTAATTGTAGGTCTGTAGCCAATATTCATCATTCCATAATCTAACTTCATTTTATTTTCTAATTCAATAGTTACTGCATAAACTCCCGTAGGTGGAATTAATTTATGATCATCATCTACTTTCAAATTTGCAGTAGGGAAGTCAATTGTCCGACCTATTTTATTCCCTTCAATTACTTTGCCTGAAAAGAAGTAAGGGTAGCCTAGTAATTCATTCGCGGATTCAATTTCTCCTGCAGCAATTTTTTTTCTGATAGTGGTACTGCTTATGGTAATCTCTTGTAAAATATGTTCAGGAATTTCTTTTACTACAAAATCAAATTGATGGGAAAACTTTTCCAGCAGTTTAATATCGCCAACTCTGTTTTTGCCAAATTTATGATCGTAACCGGTGACAATTATTTTGGGATGAAATGAACTAACGAGGAAGTTGCTAATATATTCTTCAGCTGATAATTCAGAAAAGACTTTAGTGAAAGGAACGACAACTAAATGTTCAATCCCTGCTTTTTTTAAGAGCGCAGATTTCTCCTCAAGAGTATTGAGTAATAAAACCGGACGATTATCATCACCAACAATTTTTTTAGGATGAGGAAAGAATGTTATAACAATAGGCGTCCCGTTTATTCTTTTGGCTTCTTGAATTAATTGATTGATAATATAGAAATGCCCTTTATGGACTCCATCAAAAGAGCCAATCGTGATAACTGCCTTTTCAAACTGCGGTAAAAGATTAATATCCCTGTATATTTTCATTTTAAAATAATCGCAAAACTAACTTATAATTTACAAATAACTTATGGCATAAAAATATTCGAAGGATTCACGGAATTGATGATACATTCACGTTATAAAACAGCTCTTTTTCATTAAATTATCAAAGATTAAATTTGTTTCTGTATTTTTAGAAATCAGCAGCTATAATTATTTAAAATAACTAATAATGTCACAATCAATTATTGAATTAAAAAATGCAAACATTTATCAAAGTGGAACATTGATTCTTGAAAATATTAACATCTCTGTAGAAAAGGGGGAATTTGTTTATTTGGTGGGAAAAACTGGCACAGGTAAAAGTAGTTTACTCAAAACTTTGTATGGCGATTTGGAATTAACAGAAGGACAAGGTTGGGTTGTTGGACATAATTTAAGAGAGTTGACCTGGAAGACAGTGCCATTCCTTCGAAGAAATTTAGGAGTTGTATTTCAGGATTTTCAATTACTTACGGATAGAAATGTAAACGAGAATTTAAAATTCGTTTTAAAAGCAACAGGTTGGCAAGATGAGAAATTAATGGATGATAAAATAAGTGATGTTTTAAGCAAAGTAAATTTGAGTTCAAAGGGATTGAAAATGCCTTATGAATTAAGTGGTGGTGAGCAACAACGTATTGACATCGCAAGAGCGTTATTGAATTCTCCTAAATTAATTTTAGCGGATGAGCCTACTGGAAATCTCGATCCTGAAACCAGTGATGAAATCATGCAATTGCTATTTCATATTTGCAAAGATTTTGACACCAGTATCGTGATGGCTACACATGATTATATGGTAATTAATAAATTCAGGGCCAGGACAATCAAAACAGAAGATGGAAAAGTTTGGGATAATGCTAGTATAGTGACTCGATAATTCTTGTCGCATTTTTACTGTTTTGGTATAAATTCATTAATACCTCTTTACGTTTTTCTTTTTCAAGTTCCTTAAATTCCAGATAAAAGTTATCGTGAATTTTTTCTATAAATGCATTTGCGGTATCTGCATAAATACAAAGATTTTCAAGTCCGGAACCTCTGGCCGCTTCAGCATTTACGATACAATACCTGCCATTAAAAAGTGCATTTAATAATTTTAGTTTAATGCCGGTGTTGTTGAAGGAAGGGATGATATTAATTTGTGCCTTTCTGATAAGATCATCCATTTCATGTTCCGACGGATTCTCGACCATGCAAGTGTGTGGATTTTGATGAGCCATTTTTTTTAAAAGCGGGGATGGATTTCGGCCTGCAATAACAAATGGGATTTTTAATTTTGCAAATACTTCTTCTAATAACCATCTGGCTGCTTTGTCATTTTCACTCACTTCCAAATTGCCCTGATATAAACAATAAGTCCCATTGCCTAATTCAGATTTAACTGTTGTCCAAGGTAGAAAAACAGGAAAAAATTCAACATGGTTTGCCTTTAAAATTTCTTTATACACCAATGTGTCCAATTCGCTTACCGTCCAAAAAGATGCAGATTTGGAGAGCTTCTTTTCATAATGATACAATAAGAACGATTCGATTATATAATACGTTTTTTTGAAAAAGTTTTTTTCATATCTGGCCAGGTGTTTGTAATAAGTGTATTCTACATTTTGAAGGCAGACTTGCATTTTTCTATTCCTCAGTTTCTTATTTAAGAGATGATAAGTGCAATGAATGCCTTCAAATAAAATAGGGTAGTTGTCTTTCAGGAGATTTCTAAGGAGTAAAGGATTTCTCCTGGATTGAACAATAAAAGGGATCGTAAGAAGAGGAAAAGAAAAAAGCTTTTTACGTGGATAGTATGTAACTGATTCGCAATATTTATTGAGTATAGATTGTTCCTGCCTGTCCTTGTAGAAACAATGCAGATGTATTTTAATGCCTTGCTGGTGAAGACTTTTTATTTTATAAAATAGGATGATCACTCCGCCATAATCAGCAGGCCAGGGGACATCATGAGTGACGATATGTAAATGTTTATTCAATAATATTTTTATAGAATGCAATTAATTTTTTTTCTTCGATTTGCCAGTTGTAAACTTCTCTGGCTTTTAGACAATTAGATTGTAGTGTTTCATACAAGTCGACATTGCTCAATAATGTATTCACAGCTATAGATACAGCATTTGTAGATAATTCACCGATTAACAACGCTACTTCAAACTGTTCATTTATCTTCTTGTACTCCGGAAAATTCATACTTACTTGCGGTACGCCTGCATGAATGTAATCAAAGAATTTATTGGCTAAAGAATAATATTGATTGAGGCCAGTATTTTCTACCAAATTAATTCCAATATAGGCAGATTTTGTAACTAATTTTAATGATTCAGGATCTGATTTCCCTTTTAAAAAAACCTTATGTTCAAGTTTATTTTCAATAATTAATTGTTGTGTTTCTTTTAAAAAATTTCCGTCTCCAAAAATATATAAAGAAGCCTCAATTTGCTTCATCGCAGGGATTAAGTATTCTAATCCTCTCGCATGATTTACAGCGCCCTGATACAATATTATTTTATCGGGGCTAGGCATTTCCGGTAAATTATTTTCAAGAAGAATTGGGGCGTTCATCATCACCTCGTAATTAATTCCATACCATTTCTTGAAATCCTTTGCGATGCAGTATCCAACAGTGTAGCCATTTTTGAATTTCGGAACAAATATCTTTTCAATAGCATGCCAAACTTTGTAGACATGTTTTCTTGTAACCACTTCTTTTAACTGGCTAAAATATTCATGAGCATCATAAACGATTTTTTTATTTCTCCATTTCCCGGCAAAATAAACAGGGAGTATGGTATCTAAATCTATACAGCAAAACAAATCAGCTTTTAAAAATAATAATTTAAAAAATAGGCGGGTATTGTATTCTGCATAAAAACCAAACCCTTTTTTCAAATAGGTATTGATTCGTATTTGATGGTATGATTTATGAAGAAGTGGGGTAGAAGATTGCTGTTTGACTCCTATTAAAGTAATCTCATAGCCAGCATGATGAAGACTATTGCAAATTCGAATCATACGTTGATCGTAGTTCAGTTCATTGGTAACTGTAAAAACCAGGTGTTTCAAATTAGAATATTTTTTGCAGGTAAATTTTCTCAATTAATTCAACTGATTTCAATGCAGATGCCCCATCAGTAAAATTGCTTTCATTACCGTTTAAGGCGTTGATTAGATTTTCATAAACTTTATCATGGTTACTCATAGAGCCCTTATAACTTTCGTATTCGTTGGGTAGATTATTCGCAGAAAGATTTGACAAATCGATCAACTCAGGTTGCTGGTAAACAAGTTCATTCATATATTCTCCACCAATTTTCAGCGTTCCTTTTGCTGCAACAATAGTTAAAGAAACTTCCTGATTTTTTTGAAAAGCATTTACAGAATAATGCAAACTGCCTATACTGCCGCTTTTCATTTTAATGGCAAATGCTCCGGAATCTTCAAACTCAATATTTTTTTTAGACACATTAGAACGGAATCCTTTTACATCATCAACATCGTCATTCAATAACCAAAGTAACACATCAATATAATGACTGAATTGAGTAAAAAGAGTGCCGCCATCTTGAGCAATGGTGCCTTTCCAGGAATTTTCATAATAACTATTGGGACGGTTCCACACACAATTCAACTGAAAACTATACACTTGTCCAAGTTGATTATTTTCAATCACTTGTTTGACTGCGTTTATACAAGGTGTGTATCTTGTTGATTTAACAATAAATAATTTTCGGTTAGATGCTACTGAAGCATCGATCATATTTTGGGCGTCTGAAACACTTATGGCCATAGGTTTTTCGCAAAGCACATTTTTTCCTGATTGCAAAGCAAAGATGGACTGTTCCGCATGAAGATAATTAGGGGTACAAATACTTAAAACATCGATATCAGTTTCTACAGACAGCATTTCATCCATAGAAGAAAATGCTCTAGCATGGAATGGATTACCCAATGCTTCAGCTTTTTGAAGATCAAGATCACAAACGGCTATTAATTTACCCAAACGATTAATTTGCTCCGCATGTTTGATAGCAATTCTCCCGCAGCCAACAATAGCAAAACGATGTTTCATTTTGCAAAAATGCATCATTTAAGTGGAGAATTTTGAATATCTTTTTTGATATATTTTGACTGTAGGGGGAGAAATATTTGCATTAGTTTGACTAACCACACTTTGGAAATCTTATCAATTTCTAATTTTATTCGTATAAATGTTCAATTTTCGAATGAAATCATTACCTTTGCAACCGATAAAAAAGATATAAAACACAGCGTTTTAAAAAAAAAGAAAGAAATGTCTCATTTAACAAACGAAAGAAAAGTAGCCATATTCAGTACTTATGGTGGTAAATCTACAAACACCGGTTCAATAGAAGGACAGGTTGCGATGCTTACTGAACGCATCAATCACATTTCAAATCATTTGAAAGGGAATAAAAAAGATTTTTCTTCTCAGAGAGGATTGATGATGATGGTTGGTAAACGTAAGCGCTTATTGACTTATCTCAGCAAACATGACCTTACAGGTTACAGAGCTTTGATTGAAAAGTTAGGTCTCCGTAAATAAAATATTCATTCATGCATGTTATTTGAATTATTCCCAACCGTTTTTGCTGTTGGGAATTGTTCTTTGTACATGATTAATTTTAACCTTCAACAGTATACAATTTCTGTTGGAATAAATAGTCTCTCATGTCATTTTTACAAACTAAATCAGTAAGTTTTGATATAGGTGGTGGCCAAATGGTAACCATCGAAACTGGTAAATTAGCTCGTCAGGCAGATGGAGCTGTTACCGTGAAACAAGGTAATTGTGTATTATTGGCAACAGTCGTTGCAAATAAAGAACCCAAAACAGGACAAAGTTTTTTCCCTTTATCTGTAGATTATCAAGAAAAATTTGCATCCGCAGGTCGTGTACCAGGTTCGTTTTTCAAAAGAGAAGCTCGTCTGAATGATTATGAAATATTAACATCAAGATTAATTGACAGAGCTTTACGTCCTTTATTTCCTGAAGATTACTTATGTGACGTTCAGGTATTAGTATCGCTAATTTCTTCAGATGATCAAATACTTCCAGATGCATTGGCCTGTTTAGCAGCATCTGCGGCTTTAGCAGTATCTGATATTCCTATTCAAGAGATTATTTCAGAAGTTCGTATAGGAAGAGTTAATGGTCAAATGATGGTTAATCCTTCAAGAGCACAAATGGCTGAGAGCGATTTAGAATTCATCATTGCAGCTACAAGCAAGAATATTATGATGGTTGAGGGAGAAAGTAAGGAGTGTCAGGAAGAAGATTTGATTATGGCCATAGAAATGGCACATGATGCTATTCGCATTCAGGTTAAAGCTCAGGAAGAATTGAGGGATTTAGTAGGGATAACGTCTAAAAGAGATTATACTAAACCTTACCGTAACGAAGAATTAAATGAAAAAATAACTGCTTTTGCTAAAGATAAAGTTTATGCCATAGCAAAAGCTGCTTCTGGGAAACATGAAAGAAGCGATGCTTTCAAGGCATTACACCAGGAAGTAGTTGACCATTTAGGAGAAGATTTGGCGGATCAGGACAAAGGATTAATTGGTCATTATTATGGAGAACTACAATATTATGTAGTACGTGATATGATTTTAAATGATCGAGTAAGACTTGATGGCAGAGGTACAGAAGATGTTCGTCAATTAGAAATGGAGATAGATATTTTACCAACTCCTCATGGATCTGCATTATTCACAAGAGGTGAAACTCAATCACTTACAACGGTTACATTAGGAACTCCTTTAGATGAATTGCTAGTAGAAAGTGCGCATTCTTCAGAGTACACAAAATTTATTTTACATTATAATTTTCCTCCATTTAGTACAGGGGAAGTAAAAATGATGAGAGGTGTTGGCAGAAGAGAAGTAGGTCATGGTAATTTAGCTATGCGTTCCTTAAAGAAAATGATGCCAAGTGGTGAATACCCTTATACAGTTAGAGTGGTAAGTGATATTTTAGAAAGTAATGGATCGTCATCAATGGCTACGGTATGTGCAGGATCTTTGGCTTTGATGGATGCTGGTGTACCACTTAAAAAGCATGTTAGTGGCGTAGCAATGGGATTGATTACCAAAGGAGATAAATTTGCCGTACTTACCGATATTTTAGGAGATGAAGATCATTTAGGTGACATGGATTTTAAAGTTACTGGTACGCGTGATGGTATTTGTGGTGTGCAAATGGATATAAAAGTTGACGGGTTGAGTATGGATGTTATGCGTCAGGCATTGGCTCAGGCTAAAAAAGGACGTATGCATATACTTGATGCAATGCATAATTGTACTGCAGCAGCAAGAGCTGAAGTTAAGCCGCATGCTCCTAGAATGGTAAAGATTGTAATTGATAAAGAATATATCGGTGCGGTAATCGGACCCGGCGGAAAAGTTATTCAGGAAATTCAACGCGAAACAGGCGCTACCATAAATATCGAAGAAAAAAACAATCAAGGTGAAGTAAGCATCTTCTCTAAAGAAAAAGAAAGTTTGGAGAGAGCATTATCCTGGATTAAT